>JAGRHM010000555.1 GCA_020445005.1 Candidatus Competibacteraceae bacterium
CTGACCAGATTACGCAACTTGGGTTGCTCACCCGGGATGTAAGGCGTCAGCCGGAAGACGACCGGACTCCAAAAGGGATTGGAAGCGCAGGTTGCGTTGGAGGACGCGGCGGTATTTTGCAGAGTCATGTGAGCAGCGGAATTTCCAATGGCGGCGATGAATATCAGTCCTCTTGCTAACCTAATTCGCGTGCTTCGTCAATGCCGATGGTTGCCGCCTCGTTCATAGACGCCACGCTTCTTGCACAAGGGTTATTATTTCACATCGGGTTCAAAACAGTTGGCATCGACTTTGGAGGACAACCATGGGCATCACGGTAGGAATGCGTGGCCGGGATCTGCGGGCTTTCATGCAGGTCGCCCGCGATCACAATCTGATTATCCTGATTCGACACACGAACGAAGATTCTCTCCAGTATGTTGGGGTGAGGGGGTACTATCCAAAGCCGGCGGCGGTCAAGGCCAAGACTGCGGATCAAAACCCGCCACCGCTGAAACAACAGGTAGGAGGTCAAGTCGTCGCTAAAATCTATCAGATCGCGGGGTTGGTGGTGCATCCTGGGTTCCAGCCACAGGCCTACCGGGGCGCCAAGGTTGCCAAGGCTCTGGATTGTTGGGAGCACACCATGGAAACCCTGGCGCCAACGTTAATGAGAAAACCAGTTGATCTGGACCGTCCGGGGAGCTGGAGTCTTTGGAGCGTCGAACGTCAGGGCGTCAAGGCTCCGCGTTGGAAGTGGAAAGTGGATACTGACCCGAATTCCAGACACTTCGGTTGTTTACAACTGAAAAGCGACGTTA
The DNA here is from genome assembly GCA_020445005.1 of Candidatus Competibacteraceae bacterium. Lineage (GTDB taxonomy): Bacteria > Pseudomonadota > Gammaproteobacteria > Competibacterales > Competibacteraceae > UBA2383. The sequence goes on from JAGRHM010000555.1 coordinate 801, forward strand.
TTCCCTGGTCCTACGTGCATGGCGACTATGATCTCAAGGATGTCATCGTTCTTGGTAAGGAGAGCGCCAACCAGCGCAATGAGGGAGCGATGGACGGAGTGAAAAACTTTACCCCGCTGCTGCATGGCGTCACCTTTGACGCAGTTTTACGCGCGCTCAACGCCAGTGTGGGCGTCGATATGGTGCAGCATGGCGCTGAAGCTCAGTTTGCCTGGCACGGCGACGAGCCAATTACTGTGGTCTACCCAGACTGGCGTTTTCTGACTTTGTTATCAGCAACGACCGTACAGTCCTGGTACCAGAAACTCAATCGGGAGGTGTTGGGTAAGGTGGGGGTTGATTACCAGCGCGACCGCTCGCGTATGTTCCACTTTGGGCCGGATGGGATGTTCAAGCCAGGATGTTTACCCGCAGGGTCCTGGGGGTAAACATCGCTCTTTCCCAAGATGCCCTCCCCCAAGTGAGGGAGGGCTGGAGAGGTTGCAGGGCGCCTCTTACGGCAACTCCAGGATTTCCAGAAGGGCCAGGCCAGTGGTTCCATCGACCCCACGCACCAGCAGGGTGTGGGGGACGTGGGGTTCCAGGTTGAGCAGCAGGGCCGGTTCGCGCGGATCGGGCGGGGCCAGGCCGGTGGCGGCGATGGCAGCGGCGTCCGGTTGTTGCGCCCAGTCGTCGTTTTCGGCGATGACCTGCCCGTCCAGGGTGGTGAAGGTGAGTTGCGGGTTCTCCAGCAACGGATCGCCCAATGGGGCGTTCACCAGCGTGGGGCCGAGCACCCGGGCGAGAATGCGCCGGGGAGCGTCGCCGCCGCCGAGGATCAACCCGCCGATGAGAATATCGTCACCCGTCCCAACCCAGCCGCGCGCGGAGAGGTTGATCAGGCGGGGGTTGACCGTTACGGTGCGCTCAGGGTCGAGGATTTCCACCAGGGCTAGGCCGGTGGCGGCGTCCGCGCCGTCGACCAGGACCGTGTAGGGGACGTGCGGGTCGAGGGTGAGCAGCAGGGCGGCTTCCTGCGGGTAGGGCGGGGCGTAGCCCAACCGTTCCAGCTCGGCGGCGTTGGGGGCCTGTGACCAGTCGTCGTTCTCGGCGATGAAGGTTCCATCGACGGTGGTGACGCGCAACCGGGGATTGGCCAGCGGGTCGGCCAGGCCGACGTCGGCCAGGGCGGGGCCGAGGGCGCGCACGATGACTTGCCGGGGGGCGTCGCCGCCGCCGAGGATGAAGCCATCAATCAGCAGGGCATCCCCGGCCCCGGCCCAGCCGCGACTGGAGAGATTGATCAGCCGGGCGGTGGCGGGGGTGACCGGCGGGGTGACCGGCGGGGTGACCGGCGGGGTGACCGGCGGGATGACCGGCGGGGTGACGGTGGCGGTGACGGTCAGGGTGACGGTGACCGGGGCGCTGGTGAAGCCGCCGTCGGTGACCCGGTAGGTGAAGGTGTCGGTCCCGGTGAAGCCGGGGCCGGGCTGGTAGCGGAACCCGCCGTCGGGCTGGAAGGCCAGGGCGCCCTGGATGGTGGCGGTGTCCACCACCGCGTACAGCGGATTGTTGTCGGGGTCGACATCGTTGCCGAGGACGCCGGGCGCCGGGATAACCAGTTCGGTGTTGCGCGGGGTGCGGTAGGCGTTGGGTTGGCCCACCGGAGGTTGGTTGTGGCACCGAATCGTCACGGTGATCACCGCCGGTTTCTTGGAGTTTGCCACGCTGTCGTTGGCGTAGTAGCGGAAGTAGTCGGTTTGGTCGGCGGCGCAGTTGCCGGTCGCCGTGGGCAGGTAGGTGAAGCCACCGCCGCCGGTGAGTTGCACCGCCCCCCACTGCGGTTGCCAGCCGGGGTCGGTGTCGAGCACCACGCGCAGCGGTTGGTTGCCGTCGGGGTCGCTGTCGTTGGCCAGCAGGCCGGGCGCGGGCACTTGCAGGGCGACGCCAAACGGCGTGGCGTAGCTGTCGGGCTGGGCGATCGGCGGGGTGTTCAGGCCGCTGTCGGCGATGTCGATGATCACGGTGGCGGCAAAGCTGGTGGCTGCGCCGTCGGTCGCCTGGTATTGGAAGCTGTCCAGGCCGATATAGTTATAGTTCGGGGTGTAGATGAAGCCGCCGTCGTTCGTGGGTTGCAGCACGCCGTGCGTGGGTTGCGTCACGAACAGCGGTTGCAGGGCGTCGCCGTCGGGGTCGCTGTCGTTGCCGAGGACGCCGGGGGCGGGCACTTGCAGGGCGACGTTGCGCACCGTGCGGTATTGGTCGTTTTGCGGCAGCGGCGGGTGGTTGACGGCGTTGATGCGCAGTTTGACCACGGCGGCGGCGCTGGTGGCCTGGCCGTCGGTGGCCTTGTAGGCGAAGCTGTCCGAACCGACATAGCCGGGGTCGGGGACGTAGGTGAAACGGCCGTCCGGGGCGAGCGCCACCGTCCCATGCGCCGGGGGGGTGAGGTCGAAGGGGAAGGTGCAGTAGGGGTCGTCCGGGGCGCCGGTTTGCGCGCCGCAGTCGGCATCGACCGTGCAGGCTTGCGCGGCGTTGTTGGAGCATTGGCCGGGGAACTGGGCGAGCTGTAAGGGGTTGCCGTCGGGGTCGCTGTCGTTGCGCAGCAGGCCGGCGGGACCAATGGCCAGCAGGGTGTCCTGGGCAATCGTGTAGCTGTCGGGGGCGGCGTGCGGCGGTTGGTTGGCGGGGGTCACCACCAGAGTGACAGTGGCGGCGTTGCTGTCGAGCTGGCCGTCGTTGGCTTTGTAGGTGAAGGTGTAGGTGCCGGCCGGGACGCCGCTCGCGTCGTAGGTGAAGGCACCGTCGGCATTCAGGGTGAGCACGCCTTGCGCGGGGTCCGTGACTTTGACCGCGCCGAGATTGTTGTGATCGGGGTCGCTGTCATCGGCCAGCACGCCTTGAGTTGCGTCGACCGTCAGGGTCGTCCCGGAGACGATGCTGTACCCGTTGTCCTGCGCCACCGGAGGACGGTTGTCGACGCGCGTCTCGACTGGTTTGCCCGAGACGTTCTGCCCACCACCGTCGGCAATACGGGACGCGCCGTTGACAATCTTGCCGGAGACGACGGCGGCGTGGACCGTCAGCGTCACGGTGCCGGCGTTCGCGGTATTGGCGGGCACCGTGCCCAAGTTCCACACCACCTCGCCCGCGCCGCCGACGGTCGGGGCGCTGGTGGGATTCCCAGTGGCCGAGACAAAAGTTGCGCCGGTGGGGATGGCGTCGCGCAGTTCGACTCCGGTCGCGTCCGCGCTACCGGTGTTGCCGTAAGTGAGGGTGTAGGTAATGTCGCTACCCCCGTTCACCGCCGCTGGCCCGGTCTTGTCCAGCGTCAGCCCACCTGCCAGGTTCGGGGGCAGGAACCGGCAACTACCGACCCCTCGACCATTATCGGGCATATCGATATTGATGATCGGGCCGGTATCGAATGGTGCCAGAATAAAAGGCATCTTCTTGTTAAAAATTCCACCATTACCGCCGCAAAGTATGGCTAATTGCCCGTCAGCACTGATATCGACGCCCGAGTATAGCTCGTTGGCGAGAAAGCCCGTTTTACGGATCACTTGAGAATTGGCATTGAAGGGCGCCGATACGATGCATGCGTCGCCGATACCGCTCGTCACGATCGCTGTCTGACCGTCGGGCGAAAGCGCGATATGGCTGAGTGCATGACAGGGTGTTGGAAGACGAACAGGTCGACTGGCTGCGCTAAAAGGGGCTGAAAATATATATAAGCCCGCTGAGCTTGCTGAAAAGTCGGTAGTTAGTAACTGTGAACCATCAGGAGTTACGACAATGTTACCTATCACTGATTGATTTGTGCCCGCAGCAGGATAAGCGACCGGAATATTAAAGCTTATGGATGTGTAAGGTGGCTCCAGCACCGCGATGCCATTATGATGATTCACAAAGGCCCGACCTGCCGGGTCAAAATCAATCGATGAAAACTGACCTCCATTAGTCTTGCCCGGCAGCGTTAACACGCTCGTCCGGCTAACGGCTGACGCATCAAAGGGTGCCCGCACAACATAGAGCTTGTTGTATTCATGGAGAAAGGCAGTCCTGAAATCTGGGGCCACGACGACAGCCCCTCGGCCGGTGTAACCTACTGATTGAAGATCAATGGTCGCGACCAAACTAGCAGTAGATACTTGAATATGATGAATTTTATTATGACCATAATCCCCGATTAGCGCATCGTCAGCACCGAAATAGTCGACGCCGGCTGATGACAGGTTCGGAATCGCCGTCTTTAAGATAGTGGGATTTGTTAGTGGAACAGTACTCAGCGCCGCACTGATCTGCGCTGCCGTCTGAGGAAGCGTGCGCGCCTGCGCGGTCACGTTTCTCGTAGTTACGATGGCCTGCCCTAACGCGCTGGACACGGAGAGCAGTATGAGCAGGGCACTGAGCAGCGCGCCGGAAAAGAAACGGGGGTTCATCGATCACAACTCCGGGTTTTGGGGACTGCGTGCATCCTTGACCCTTGATTGACCAAGGTGGATGCGTCTTTTAGTAGGATTCGTGGATAGTTTAGATTGTAGCCATGCGGATGGTATTTGCCAATCCAGGGTTTTCTATAAGGATTTTTCTGACAGGAAAGCCCTGGATTTCGGCCTGCCGGTTGGCCGGGCCTCCATCCGGGCTACAGAGTTTTTATACAGCCGAGGGGAATAGGATCAGGACGATTGATGAACGAGAACAACGCGGATTAACGCCACTCCTCCCGGTCATGGCGATCATGGCGCGGTGGCGGCGGAGCGTAACGGTCGTTGTCTTCATCCCAGAAGCGGTTGCGCGGATAGGGGTGAGAACCGCGCTTGCAGTCAATGACGCCCTGCCGGCAAAGGGTAGCGCGCCAGGCGTATTTCAGAAAGAATTGCGCAAAGGGTCGCTGTTCCGGCTCGAACTCCACCCGCCGCGACGGAGACCACTCCTGTTCGCCATAACCAGTGCCCGGCGCTGCTCCCAGACTACGCGGCGCATCGGCGGCGGCAGGCGGCGCCCCTGGCCGACTTGATTCGCCACGACGCGGTCGGTCATCCGACCGGCCTTCCGCCCAGGGTTGCGGTTGTGGTTGCCGATAAACAACTTCCCGGAACGCCGCTACGGCAATCACGCCCATCGCTGAATAATCGCCCCAAGCGCCCGCATAGGAGTCGCCGGCATCCGTAAAATAGAAACGATTAACCCGATTCTTGCCCGTGCGCCACCCTTCATAGGTTTCCTGCTCATAAGGTTCCAGCACATACATCCGTTCATCCGGTCGTAAATCGGAACGTTCGCCGGAAATGATGTTGCGTCCATCTACCGCGATCACTACGCCAATGCGCTGATCGCTGCGGTTGCGAACCCGGACTGCATACTTCTCGCCGCGCACGGCTTCGAGGTGCGCTTTGTAAATACTCCCCTTGTGACTGCGTCGCAGGGGATATTGCGGAAATTCCCGTCCCCGCTCGTTAATAATTTCGACCTCGACCTCACGCGCATTGAACCGCTGCGCCCACGCTCCGGTCGGACCTAACAGGATTAAAACCGCTACTAATCCTACCTGCCATTGCTTGTTCATGCTTCAGTTGACTCCTGGTTGATTGTCGATCCACGGCGTAATCCCGTGGGTTGCAATGCAATCCAGACTAGGAAGCGCCGGCTGAATCTCTACTGAATTCCCACGATGCTCCGTCTGCTTCAGGCTATGGTGAAACAGTGCGTGTTTTATCCGGACAATTCAGTCATGATTCACTCTGCTCAACCTAAACTTGATTTATTTAAGCATTCATCCGGAACTGTCCCCTTATGCCCAACAAATCAACGCTATCCTGTTATTTGGCGGTTTTGGCGCTGGTGGGTGTGCTGATCACGGACAATGCCCAGGCGCAATCCTATCGGTCTTATCGAGGCGGTGATTATGGCCCGCCAGCGCGCGGTCGGGGAGAACGTCCGCCCGGCCGTCAGTTTGCTGATCCTGACCGCGCCGCTGATGCGGCGCGCCGCGCAACCGGCGGTCGGATCTTGGGCGTGCAGGGCGCTGAACGCGATGGACGACGCGGTTACCGGGTTCGCGTCCTCGAACCGGATGGCCGCGTTCGTAACTTCCATTACGATCCCGCCAACGGCGCTATGCGCGATTGAACAGAGGTGAAAGGCGCCATGCGCATTCTTATCATTGAAGATGAAGCCCCGCTGCTGGAACGAGTCACCGCTCAGTTGCGCGAGCAGGGTTATGCGGTTGACACCGCTGCCGATGGTCGCACCGGGCTTTACGTAGGCCAGGAATATCCCCTGGATGCAGCCATTGTCGACCTGGGCCTGCCCGACCTGTCCGGCATTGAAGTGATTCGCCGCTGGCGGGCGGAAGGACGTAAGTTTCCGGTCCTGATCCTGACCGCCCGGGGACGCTGGCAAGACAAGGTCGAGGGGCTGGAAGCCGGCGCCGACGATTATCTGGTCAAACCTTTTCACGCCGAAGAATTGCTGGCGCGGTTGCGAGCGCTGATTCGCCGCACCGGCGGCTGGACTCAGGCCGTGCTGTATTGTGGGCCGGTGACTTTAGATACCGGCGCGCAGCAGGTCACTTTGCACAGCCAGTTTGTGGAAGTGACTGCTTACGAATACAAGTTGCTGGAATATCTGATGCTCCACGCCGGCACGGTCATTTCCAAAACCGAACTGACCGAGCATCTCTATCAGGAAGATGAGGACCGTGACAGCAACGTGCTGGAAGTGTTGGTCGGCCGGCTGCGTCGCAAGCT
>JAGRHM010000556.1 GCA_020445005.1 Candidatus Competibacteraceae bacterium
CACCCTCTATTTCCTGTTTGCCCCGGCAACCGCTGCAGACGCACTAATGGCGTGTCGCCGACGAAGGATTCAAGGGTAGGGTCAACAAGATTTGGCATAGTCTATGGCATTCCCAGGTGAGAAACTTGCGGCGCTGGCGTTTTCTTGAACTGCCAACTATGGTAAAGAATTATAAAATACCCAACCACAAAGAAACCGGCGTCACTTTCGCTTCCCACCGGTTTATTTCATCCGACGACCGTTACGTGATCGCAATCATTACTTACTTTATCCACCGCGCGAGACGATTGTTCCACATCGGGTTATCGCTCGTGAGTCTCTACTTGCTCCTGTCAGCCGGCGCTCTGCGCGCGCAAGAAGCAAGTCCTGAACCTGTCAGCGACCCGGTAAGCGCGCCTGCAACCGAATCGGCATCCCCGGCGACTGCGACCGGGACGCTCACGGTCGTCGTTGAAGGTCTGGACGACACATTACGCGATAACGTGCTGGCTTTTCTGGATATCAATCGTTTCGCGGATAAGCCCGCACCGGAAGAAATTCGGCTCAACTGGCTGTATAAACAGGCCGAGGACGAAATCCGCCAAGCGTTGCAACCCTTTGGTTATTTTGAACCCACCATCGAGGCATCGCTGACGCGGACTGACAGCGGCGGTTGGGAAGCGCGCTATCGCATTCAACCAGGGCGACCCATGCGCATCACCGAGCTGGACGTGCAAGTGTTGGGCGAAGGTGCACAGGATCCGCCCTTTCAAACTCTGCTGGCCAATCTGCCGCTGACTCAGGGTCAAGTGCTCGATCAACCCAAATATGAGCAGATCAAGAGTGTTATGGAGTCCCTGGCCACCGAACGCGGCTACTTTGACGCCCGCTTTACCGAGCGCGCCATTCGCGTGGATTTGCAAGCCTATACCGCAACGATTCGCCTGCATTACGATACCGGGAAACGCTACCGTTTCGGTAATATCACTTTTAAACAGGATTTTCTGTCGCCCGATCTGCTCTCGCGCTACCCCAGCTTCAAGCCTGGCGATCCCTACAATGTCAATCAGTTGTTGAAATTGCAAACCGATTTGAGCAACGCCGCCTATTTCAGCCGGGTCGAAGTCAACGCGCCGCCGTCCACTGGAACCGATACCGCACCGGTGGATGTGGATCTGGAGCCGGGCAAGCGCCACCGGTACAGTGTCGGCATCGGTTACGGCACGGACACCGGTTTCCGGGGCAAGCTGCGGACCGAGGATCGCCGGGTCAATCGCCTCGGCCATCATTACGAAGCCGAACTAGGCTATTCGCAAATTAAATCGCTTGTCGGATTCCAGTATCTGATTCCCGGCGACAGCCCCGTTACCGATGAATATGCAATCACTGCCGGCTACGTTAAGCAAAACGACGACAACAAGGATTATCAAACCTATACAATTGGCGGCAGCCTGCAAATGCAAGATGGCAAATGGTTGAAGAACTATAACCTGGGCTTGCAATACGATGAATACACGATCGGCAACCGGCCGAACACTGAGGAATCGCTGCTGTTAATTCCGGGTTTGAGCTGGACCTGGATCGATGCTGATGATCGCATCTACCCCAGTCGTGGCCTGCTGTTCGGTTTCACGCTGCAAGGCGCCACAACCGCATTACTGTCCGACACCAACTTTTTGCAAGGCACCGTGAAGTTGCGCTGGATCCATGCCCTGAATAACGATAATCGGCTCTTGGCGCGCGGTACTCTGGGGACGACGGTCGTTGACAATTTTGAAAAGCTGCCCCCTTCCCTGCGTTTCTTTACCGGCGGCGACGCGACAGTGCGCGGCTATTCCTACGAAAGCATCGGCCCCACAGACCCGGACGGCGCGGTAGTCGGCGGCAAAAATCTGCTTGTCGCCAGCCTGGAATATGAACATCGGGTTTGGAAGGAATGGGGCGTAGCGGCTTTTGTCGATACCGGCGACGCCTTCGATGGCGCATCTCCCAACTTGAAAACCGGCGTTGGGGTCGGGGTGCGCTGGCGCTCGCCGGTCGGCCCGATGCGCATCGACTTTGCCTCCGGCCTGGATCGCCCGCCCGGCGATGCGTTCCGTTTCTCCTTCAGCATTGGACCTGACCTGTGAGTTATGCCCGCACGCTGCGTCGCATCCTGTTCTGGGTGGCGGCTATCCCTCTGTTCCTATTGCTGCTGGCGCTGTCTATCGCTGGGTTCGCCATTTCCACGGAAACCGGCCTAAACAGCCTGTTGTCCTTGGCGCAACAGGTGTTGCCCGGTCAACTCAGCTATAATCAGGCCAGCGGTCGGCTGATCGGCCCACTGCATATCGAACAATTCCACTACGAAGATGGCCCATTACAAGTGGCGTTGGCTAACGCTGATCTGGACTGGCAACCGGCTGAACTCTTCGATTTCGCGGTGACCGTGACCCGGCTGCATTTCAGCGGCCTGGAACTA
>JAGRHM010000012.1 GCA_020445005.1 Candidatus Competibacteraceae bacterium
GCGACCGCGTCACCACGCACGAACTTGCTGGCGCCATCCATCGAGCCATAGAAATCAGCCTCCTGAACGACCTCGGATCGCCGAACTTTCGCCTCGGCCTGGTCGATGACGCCGGCATTGAGATCAGCATCGATCGACATCTGTTTGCCTGGCATAGCATCCAGGGTAAATCGGGCGCTGACTTCTGATACCCGACCTGCGCCTTTCGTTACCACTACGAAGTTGATGATCGTCAGAATGGCGAACACCACAATACCTACCGCGAAGTTGCCGCCAATCACGAATTGCCCAAAGGCTTCAATAACCTTGCCGGCAGCGTCCCCTCCGGCGTGACCACTCAGCAAGACGACCCGGGTCGAGGCAATATTGAGGGCTAATCGTAACAGGGTGGCAATCAGCAATATGGTAGGGAATGCGGTAAAATCCAGAGGACGCTCACTGTAAATACTCGCCAACAACACCACGAGCGCCAAGGCGATATTAAAGGTAAAGAACACATCCAGAGCGAAGGGCGGCATCGGAATGACGACCATCGATAGAATGATGAGCATCAATACCGGAGCGCCCAAACCGGAACGGGTCATGCTGCCCAGGGTAGCAGCCAGGTTCACTGCACGCCTCGTGTTGTAAGAAGTAGAAAAATAATATTCATAATCTTTTTAATTGCTTATTCTGTACGCAATTCGGGCGGCACCGGTACATCCTCTATAATGATCGGATCCCGGTTGAAGGGCTCCTCCTGGCGCAGGCGATACAGATAAGCCAGTACTTGGGCAACCGCGCGGTACAGCGGATTGGGAATAGGTTTATCCAGCTTACCGTTATAGTACAAGGCGCGCGCCAACAATGGCGACTGCACCAACGGCACTCGATGCTGGACCGCTAACTCGCGGATACGCAAGGCCGTCTGTTCAATGCCCATGGCGACAATGACCGGGGCCGCCATAGTCGCCTGTTTATATTCCATCGCCACTGCGTAATGGCTGGGGTTAGTGACGACCACATCAGCGGTCGGCACCTTTTCCATCATCCGTCGCTGAGCAAATTCCTGTTGCAGACGGCGAATGCGCGCTTTGATCTCGGGCTTGCCCTCCGTGTCCTTCATTTCATCGCGAACCTCTTGATGAGTCATGCGCAGGTTACGGAGATAGTTGAAAATCTGGAACGGTACATCTACACCGGCAATGAGTAGCATCGGCAGACTCAGGATCAGAAAGGTCCAACCCAGAATCTGAGCGGCGTGGGCCAACGCTGGTTGCAGAGGTTCACGGCCGAGATAGAGCAACTCCGCTTGACCATGCCAGAGTAGAAATATCGCCGCACCGCCAACCACTAGAAACTTGATGAGCGCCTTGGCCAATTCCATCAGCGAATTCCAGGAGAATAGCTTGGCCAGTCCCTTAATGGGATGAATGCCCTTGAAGTTAAGACTGAACGTCCAACCGCCCAAGGCCAGTGGGGCGAATAGCGCAACGATCACCATCAGGCTGAGAAAGGGCGCTAACAGTAGCAATAAGTCGGCAAACAACTGGCCTAGAACTTCGAGAATTTGTCCGGGATCCGTGATTTTTTTGGAGTCCAGCGCCAAGCCGGCGCGCATCTGCGCAGCCAGTCCTTCGATAAGATTCGGGCCCAGAATCAGCAGGCTACCTGTGGCAACGAGCAGCGACATTAGCGTTGTCAACTCGCGGGAGCGGGCGACTTGTCCTTTTTTTGAAGCTTCCTCGCGACGTCGAGGCGTCGCTTCTTCGGTTTTTTCCTGACCATCTTGATTTTCGGCCATTAGCTGTTTCCTCCCGCCAGATGTCCGATGCTGCGAAATGCTTCTGCAAATAGATGATTGAGTTGATGCATTAGATTAGGCAGGCTGTAGAGAATAATCAGCAATCCAAGCACCAGGGTAATCGGGAATCCAACTGCGAAAATATTAAGTTGCGGCGCAGCGCGCACCATGACGCCGAAAGCCAGATTAACCACCAATAGCGACACAATAGCCGGCAGGGCCACCAGCACAGCGCCAGCGAACATTTGACTGGCCCAGTTGACCAGGATCCACAGCCAGTCGCGGTCAGCGCCAGTGGGCGCCACAGGCAGCAAGGTGAAACTGTCTACCAGCAGTTGAATTAATATCAAATGACCGTTAAGCCCTAAAAATACCAAAGTACCTAGCAAGGTATAAAATTGACTCAACAACGGCCCTTGTGCGCCGCTCTGTGGATCGACCAGACTGGCGAAACCTAGACCGACTTGCGTCGCAACCACCTGACCGCCTAGTTCCAGAGCGCCGAACACCAGCCGGAGTAAAAAACCCATGCTCAGCCCAATCAATACTTGTTGAGCGGTAACTAGCAGACCGGTTGGACTGAGCGGCTCAACCATGGGTATCGGCGGTACAAACGGCAGGATTGCCCAGGTCAAAGCCAGCGCCAGCATCAAGCGCACCCGGCGCGGTGTGACCCGCGAACCCAGGACCGGCGCGGTGATGACCAATGCAGCGACCCGAGCCAATGGCCACAGAAATGTTCCGACCCAGGCAGCAATTTCGGCGCTGCTGATTTGCATGGTCTAGCCAATCAGGTTTGGAATATCCTTGAACAGGGTTTCGGTAAAATCGACCATCAGCCCAACCATCCAGGAACCCGTCAACAGCAGCACTGCGGCGACCGCCAACAGCTTGGGAACGAAGGTCAATGTCATTTCATTAATCTGCGTTGCAGCCATGAACATACTAATCAGGACGCCGACGACCAATCCCGTCAATAGCATGGGCGCTGAGACAATGATGGCCAATTCTAGGCCACGCTGGCCAAGGGTGATAATCGTTTCCGGGGTCATGGCAATCTCCAAAGAAGTTCAGGGAATATAAAAGCTGGAAGCCAGCGTGTTCATAATCAATCCCCAACCGTCCACCAGCACGAATAACATCAGTTTGAAAGGAAAGGAAATCATCATTGGCGACAGCATCATCATGCCCATCGACATCAATACGCTGGCGACCACCAGATCGATAATCAGGAACGGCATGAAAAGCATGAAACCAATCTGAAAGGCGGTTTTGAGTTCGCTGGTAATATAAGCGGGTACGAGCAGAGAGAAAGGCACCTGGTCGGGGGATTCCAGGGAAACTCGTCCAGACAATTGCGTGAATAACGCCAGATCGCTTTCCCGGGTCTGAGCCAGCATGAAAGCTTGCAAAGGTTGCCGAGCTTCTTGCACGGCCTCCTCGAAACTCAATGTCTCATTCAGATAGGGAACCAGCGCCTGGTCATTAATACGGTCAAAGACCGGCGACATAATGAAAAAGGTCAGAAACAGCGCCAAACCGATCAAAATCTGGTTGTTAGGCGTTTGCATAGTGCCCATTGCCTGGCGCAGCAAAGCCAGTACGATAATGATGCGCGTAAAGGCGGTCATCATGAGAAGCGCCGATGGCAGCAGCGTTAGCGCCGTCATCAACGCCAGGATTTGCAGACTCATCGACCATGTTTCGCCGCCACCTTCGGTGGGAGTAATGGTCAAGGCCGGCAAACCGGTCGGCGCCGCCAGCGCCGATCCCGCGCCAACCAGTAAAATCAGCGATGGGACGCTGAGTACGCTGAAAGTTCGCCACCCATGACGTTTAGGAGGACGGCAGGTCATCGGATGGCTCCGGAGTAGAGGAGGTGAAGGGCGTCACCTGAAAAACAGGAGCATCTGCCGGCTTTGCAGGCGAGGCGGTAAAAACATGCAGCGCCTGGATTTGATGGGCGGTGATCCCAATGAGCAACCGGACTTCATCGACCTCGACCAGTAACAGGCGTTCCCGAGCGCCCAAGGGCAATCCACCCACCACGCGAATGAGTCCATCGCGAGGCAGCGCATAACGACGCAATAGCCAGCTCAGTCCAATCGCAAGCGCTAATACCAACAGCACCCCCAAAGTCAGCTGCGTCAGCAAACCGCCGCTCAATACCGTGGACTCCACGCGACCCGCTTCAGGATCCGCCGCTAGCACCTCTCCCGGCAAGGCCAGCATTACAGCCAAGGCTGAGCGCATGGGCGATCACCGCAGGCGACGAATGCGCTCTTCGGGACTGACGATATCGGTGATGCGCACGCCAAAACGCTCGTTAATCACCACGACTTCGCCGCGCGCCACCAGACAGC
>JAGRHM010000557.1 GCA_020445005.1 Candidatus Competibacteraceae bacterium
CTGTTGCTGCGTCATGCCTACATCTGGATCCGTCTGACTTCTTCGTAACATTTTCCTTCATCAATGAGGTTGTTGAGGCGGCACATGGCGGACAGGCACAAAGTGGACAACATTTGAATGTTATCATGTCCTCAAACCCAATATGAGCCATGATTCTTTAGCCAGGGGATGCGCTGCAATCATGACCTTTTGATCGGTTCCTTGTTAAGACGATGGCGCTCCATGGCTTCATGCCATTCATGTTCCTCAGCATGTAAGTATAGGCCGGTGGTGTCGAGACGGGCGTGCCGAGCGTTGCGTTGCAGGTGACGGAGATCAATGCCAGCGTCCGCTTGATGGGTGATGCTAGTGTGGCGGAACCAATGCGTGGAAGCCCGCCGCAGTTTTTCGGCCTGATGAGGGTCATCCGCTTCCAGACGCGCGGCGGCGCGAATTACCAGGCTCTTGACGATACGGTAAATCATGTTATCCCCAATACCAGCGGCGCCCTTGAGATTCATAACCAACGGCGTTGTTTCATCGGGAACGGGCAGGGGTGGGAGACCATAGAAGCACCGGTATTCGCTCAGGGCGGCCAGTAAGTCCTCGTTGACCGGTACCCGGGCTTCCTTGCGGCCCTTGCCGGTGACTTGCCACCACCAGCGGCCACGAATGCGTTGGAAACTACTCATGGTGTGTTCGGCGACTTCACTGACCCGAGGGCCGAGCAAGTAAAGCAAGGCCACTAGATACTTGGCCCGGGCGTAGTGTTGGCAGTCGCGTTCGCTGTCGCGCGGCAAGGCGTCGACGGCAGCCAGCAATGCCTGCCATTGATCCTGCTCCAGGAAGCGTTCGACCTGTCGAGTCGATTGATGACTCCGGGTGCGGCGGCGGGCCAGCGCCAGCGGGTTGCCAGCCAGATAACCGGCTGTGACCAAATAGCTGAACAGCGAATTGATGATCAGCAGGGTCATTTGCCGGCTGGCGGGACTTAATGGTCCCACGAACGGTCGCCATTGTGGACTAAAGCGCGGCGCTTTGACTCCGCACCAACGCTCGCGGGGTTGTGGGTCATTCAGGAATGTTTCATACAGCAGGCAATCCTCGCGAGTCAGGCTGGACAGCGGCTTGCCGCGTTCGATTAAAGCCCATAACAGCAAACGCTCGGCTTCTTTACGATAGTTGCGCAAGGTTTGCGGGGAGTCGTGGAATTCGGCCAGCCAGGCTTGGATGGCTTCCATGTCGTTGTCTGCGGCCAACTGGCAGGCCACGCCAGGACCGGCGCGATTGCCGCCAGCGCGTCCGTCCATGGCTTCAGGTATCCGAAATAATTCCAGGGGCTGGGGCGTAGCAGATTCTATCATGGGAACTAGGATCAGGGCTTATCCTCCGATGCTTCAAGTCGATGTTCAAGGCGTTCGATAATGTCGTTTTCAGCGGGTGGTCATTGCGTTCTCCAATAGCACATCTCCACGACTCATGCCCGGGCGGTACGGCGCCAAATTAGCGCACCTCACAAGTGTGGGTGTGGTCATCTCAAACCTCCATCGGGCGCAACTCCATATTTCGTATATAATCAAATTATCGCTTGAATGTATCATAAGG
>JAGRHM010000558.1 GCA_020445005.1 Candidatus Competibacteraceae bacterium
CGCGCAGCTCGACCTTTTCTTCCAGCGTCTTGGCCGCCAATACTGTGCTGGAAAAGCCCAGTGTCGTCGCTAGCACCAGCGCTTGCCAGGCGGGCAGGGTCACTACCGCCAGGAACCCCAGACCTAGCAGAACGCCGCTGATCGTCAGGTGCAGCAACCCTCCGGCCCAGACCTCGGGACGGGCGAGACTTTTGATGCGCAGTTTCAACCCGACGCTGAATAATAATAGCAATACGCCAGCATGGGCAATATGGTCAAGCAGTTGGCTGCCTTTCTGACCTAGAGCATTCAACGCAAACCCGGCGGCCAGATAGCCAACCAGCGCTGGCAGACCCAGGTGGCGCGAAAGCAGACCCAGCAGGAAGGCAAGCGCAAGCCAGAGTGCATCCATGACGATTGGTAACCTTCAGGCTTTCTTTAAAATTCGCACTACATACAACAAAACCATCGCTCCCAATGTGGCGGTGATGAGATGGCCGATCAGACCGACGGCGGCGAAGCCGATCAGGCGGAATAGAAATCCGCCGACAAAAGCGCCGACTACGCCCACCACCAAATTACCGACCAGTCCCATGCCGCTGCCGCGCATGAAATTCGTGGCAATCCAGCCGGCGATCAGGCCAATCAATAAAAATCCAATCAGATCCATGGTTTTTCTCCCCGAATTGGTTGATTCAAGCTAATCAATTCATGCGCTTGCGCAATAAAAAGAAGAATCGTCCGTCTTCCTCCCGCGCTTCCAGTAATGTATGGCCTGACTGTCGACTGAAGGTTGCAAAATCCTGGACCGACTCCGGATCAGTGGCGGTGATGCGCAGCGTCTGGCCGCCATGCAGACCGGCCAGCGCTTTCTTGGCTTTGAGAATCGGCAAAGGGCAGTTCAACCCCGACGTATCGAGTTCAGCGTCAATCATGGTCATGGCAGCGAATTATTCAAGAAAAGTCTTGCCATCATTCAAGCATGTCTGTTCCCTGGGCGCAAATGCTGGAACCCTCGAACCCGCGATCGAGTCTCACAAGAATCTTATTATCGATTTGTGGAAATGCTATGTCGTATCGTATGCCGCCCCTGATGCTGAGCCTGGCTCTAACTCTGGCGCCCACTGCGCCTGCCACGGCACAGTCTATTCTTCTACCGGATATCGGCGATCCTTCCAGCGTCTACTTCGGCGCCAATGATGAGCAAAAACTGGGCCTGGAGATCATGCGGAAGCTGCGTGATCGCGGCGCAGTGCTGGATGACGTGCAACTCACTCAATATTTAAACTCAATTGGTCAGAACATCGTCACTTACGCCGACCAAAATAGCGCTCCCTACACCTTTTTCATGGTGCGTGATTCCAGTATCAATGCCTTCGCATTGCCGCATAACTTCATCGGCATCAATGCCGGCTTGTTGCTGGCGACCCAGCGCGAAGATGAACTGGCTGGCGTGATCGCTCATGAAATCGCCCACGTCTCTCAGCGGCACATCGTGCGCGCCATCGCTGACATGCAGCGCCTGAGCTTGCCGATGGCGGCAGCCATGCTGGCGGGCGCAGCGCTGGCGGCGTCCGGCAGCAGTCAGGCCGGTCAGGCAGCGATGGTTGGCTCCATGGCCGCCAGCGCCCAGCATCAAATCAGCTTTACGCGCGCCAACGAACAGGAAGCCGACCGCATTGGCATGCAATTTCTCGCCAGAGCCGGTTTTGATCCCAAAGGAATGACCGACTTCTTTGGCAAACTAGAGCGATTATCCAATGGGGAAGCACGCAATCAGATTCCCGAAATGCTGTTGACCCACCCCCGTCCGGAAAACCGCGCCGCCGATACGCAGGACCGCATCCCCCTGCCGTCGGTGCGCCAAGCCGCTCCACGCGACCGCCAAGCCTATGCATTGGCCAAAGCCCGAACCCAAGT
>JAGRHM010000559.1 GCA_020445005.1 Candidatus Competibacteraceae bacterium
TAATTTGCAAAGCATGTTGACGACCCGGGACAATTTGCGTGAAGGCGTTCAGGATTTGCGACAATTGACGGCAACCCTGCCCCTGATCGATCTGAACGGCGACCAACAACCGGATTTCGACGCTAGACGCTTCCAATTCGTCGGGCATTCACTGGGCGGTATGGTTGGGGGAACTTTTTTGGGTATCGAGAATATAGTGACCAGCGCAACCTTGGCCATGCCAGGCGGCGGCCTTCCAAAATTGCTCGATGGCTCCGCAACATTTGGGCCGCGCATTGCCGCCGGTTTGGCCAATGCCGGGTTAGTCAAGGATACGCCCGAATATGAATCCTATGTCAACAGTTACCAAACCGCTGTGGACGCCGGCGATCCAATTAATTACGGCGTCCAAGCGGCCCGCCTGCATCCCATCCATCTCATCGAGGTCGTAGGCGGCACTGGTTCGTTGCCCGATCAGGTAGTGCCAAACGCCGTCGCGGATGCGCCGCTGTCCGGCACTGAACCGCTGGCGCGGATCATGGGTTTGCAATCCATCAGCCGCTCAGCCTGGGATAATCAGGGTCTGCGCGCCATTGTGCGCTTTACCGAAGGCGATCATGGTTCGATCATCAGCGCCGCAGCCTCTTTTGGGGCTACAGCGGAAATGCAGGGTCAGATGATCGACTTCCTGCATAGCGAGGGTACGGAGCTGGAAGTGATTTACCGACCGGTGGTGAAATAAGCAACTCGTTGGGTGCGTTGCAACCTTCCTCCTTGCCAAGGAGGGAGGTTGCAATGGTAAAGCGTGTTAATGCACCCGTTCCGCCGGCCCAGGCACATCCGCCACAGTCGCCGATCGCAAACTTCGGCCGTTCTCGGAGTAGAGCAATCGGCCCGGATGCAGCACTTGCCGTTCCGTCCCCTGTTCCGCGCAGCGATCAATCAATCGGTCGATAATCACCTGCAAACCCTGAGGTCGTAGTGGATAGTGATGCTCTAGCCGTAGCAACTGACCGCTGGCATCCTGGCTCATGACCGTATAGGCCAGCGTTCCCAATTCTGCATCCGCCTGATTGGTAATAGTCATCCGTTGCTCCGAATGTTCGCTGTCGTTCTGAAAAATGGCTTCAACCAGATAATCCCCGGACAAACAGGGGATTTCCCGCATAGCCGCTTTCGCCGCTTCTCCCACCGTGGCAGTCAACGTCTCCTCCAGTTGCGGGTTGGCCAGCACCCAGCGCACATGCAGCCCGTAAGCCTCCAGGGTCATTGCGTATTGCCGTTGCCAGCGCGCCCAGCGTCGATAACCCTCGCCCAATTCCGCCGGGGCCAAATCGCGGCCAGGTCCGAATTGCGCCCAGTCATCGAAGGTGTAGAACAGCGTATGGGCATGGTCGCCCGCTACCAGAAAGCGGTTACCGCCATCCAGTGCCGCCGAACAAACGCCGGATCGTTCAAACCAGGTGTGCTCCAACAACTCCCACAACGGCAGTAAACCGTTACCGTCCAGCTGTACTCGCAACAAAGCGCACAAGTCGCCAATCGTGGCAAAGGACAGGTTCATCATCGTCAGCCCAAACGCCTGCTGAAAGGCTTCACGAGTCGCTGGCGATACTTCGCCATTTTGCAGCAGACGGTCTTCCATGATCCGCGCCAGGCGCCCCAGGTCATCCTGGGCGCCGATAAAGCAGAAGGGCAGCAACAATAGAGGACCGGAACCGGGTCGGCGTTGTGGACTGATCGCTCCCACCGGGAAATGCCCTTCATCTGCGCCGAGGGCCATCAATTGCGGGGTAAAACCGCCGCGTAAGCTGCCGCGATATACCTCGGCCAGTGCCTCGATCAGCGGAAAACCTGGTTGCAATATCTCGGTTTGATCGTACAACGCGCCGGGCAGGATCAGCCCCAGATGCTCGATGCCTTCCAGAATCCGGTTTAAATCCTTGGCCAGATGACCCGCCAGTGCGGAAGCCGCCGCGACGCTCAACGGTTCGGGCGGCGTACCGGTAAAGTCGTCGCGCTGCGGGTCTAGCTCAACCGCCAGCAGACCGGCGTAATGTTTGAGTTCATTCAATGGGATCAGAGTCTTGGTCACGAAAGTTCTCTTGCAATGCAATGTCGAATCTCAGGAATATCGACGTGAAAAAGCGGTTTACAGAACAATGAATGCATGATGAATGGGAACCACCTGATTTTAAAAAAGACCAAATTTTTTTTGCCATCCTTCTGCCTTGAATTGTGCCTTGCTCGTGATTTCCGCTTACAATTCGGATCGAGAGCTTACTAAATTTAAGGTTTTCGTGAATCACTGTCACCAAACGAGGTAATCCGATGTCCGCATCGACCCAGAATCCAGCCGAACAGTTGCAGCAAGCCGCCCTGGCGCTGGACGCCGTCCAAAAGGCGCTTGATTACTCCCTGGCGGACGTGAAGGAACGCTCCCAGAAAGCCGATGGCAAAATTTCCGCCGCGTTGCTGGATCATCATCAACTGGTGAGCTATGACCTGTCATTATCCTGCGCGGAAGTGACCGGCGCGCGTTTCGCCCTGGACTACGCCAAACGGGCGCGCGAAGCCAGCGGTGCTCCAGCGGGCGAGTTGACTCTGGAAGAGCGCTGCGCCCTGCTGTTCAGCGCCGAAGCCCTTCATGCCGTCCGCAATCGACTGAGCGCCCGGACAGCCGACTTCGGGCTGAATGACGAGTGGTTGAAAGCCACAGTGGATCATACAACGGTGCGGCAATTTTGTCTGGCGCAGTTGACGGCGGAGCGGGTGGCGGAGCTGGGTCAGCTCATGCGTGCCCAGGATGGCGTCACTGGCGCCTACCTGCTTGATGACCATCATGAAATGATGCGCGAAACCTTCCGCCGCGTCGCTGAGGAAGTGGTCATGCCTCTGGCCGAGGAGATTCATCGTCACGATTTGGACATTCCCGACGCCATTCTCGA
>JAGRHM010000560.1 GCA_020445005.1 Candidatus Competibacteraceae bacterium
TCCTACGAGGCGGCGCATCTGACGACGTTGTTCCGTCGGTATGGTCATTACGAGGGAGAGTTGCCAAACACCGAACGAATCGCCCGTGAAACGGTGACGCTGCCTCTGTTTCCGGCGATGACCTCCGCTGATGTGGAGCGGGTTTGCCAGGCGGTCGGTGAGGTGTTGGCGGATGGAAGTCTGCGATGAATACGCCCCAACTCTCCGTGATCATTCCGGTTTACAACGAGCAGGAGACGCTGCCCGCCTTGTTTGCGCGGCTCTATCCTGCGCTGGACGCTTTGGGCGTCACCTATGAAGTGCTGTTCATTAACGATGGTAGCCACGACCGTTCGGCAGCGTTGTTGAAAGACCAGTTCCAGGTTCGGCCTGATGTGACGCGGGTGATTCTGTTCAATACTAATTGTGGCCAGCATACGGCGATCATAGCCGGGTTTGAATATTGCCGAGGTGAGCGGGTGGTGACCCTGGACGCCGACTTGCAGAATCCGCCCGAGGAAATTGGCAAGCTGTTAGCCGCGATGGATCAGGGTCATGATTATGTCGGCAGCATCCGCCAGACCCGCGAGGACCGTCTGTGGCGGCATGTGACTTCCAAGCTCATGAATGGGTTGCGCGAGCGGATTACCAAAATTCGCATGACCGACCAGGGATGCATGTTACGCGCTTACAGCCGGTCGATTGTTCAAGCGATTGTGTCCACTCGCGAAGTCAGCACGTATATTCCGGCGCTGGCCTATACTTTCGCCGCCAATCCGACCGAGGTCGTGGTCGCCCACGCCGAGCGCGCCGCCGGTGAATCCAAGTATTCCATGTACAAGCTGATCCGGCTGAACTTCGATCTGGTCACCGGTTTTTCGGTGGTTCCCTTGCAGATGTTCTCGCTGGCCGGAATTGCCCTGTCATTGGCGTCGGCGGGGTTTGTGGCGTTCCTGGCGATCCGCCGGATCATCGTTGGGCCGGAGGCCGAGGGGTTGTTCACCCTGTTCGGCATCAATTTCCTGCTAATCGGCATTCTGTTGTTCGGGATTGGCCTGCTGGGCGAATACGTTGGGCGGATTTACCAGCAAGTGCGCGAGCGTCCGCGCTTCACCATCCAGGCCATTCTGGAACAGCGTGAAGAAGATTGACGCGGCCGTTACCTTCTCTTTCAATGCCCACCCCTTCCCTGAAATCCAGCAAAGGCTCTTCTCCATGCCCCTGTTTAACCCCACTCACGCGCTGTTGATACCTCTGGTTTTGCTGATGACGCTAGCCACAAGCAATGTCCGAGCCGATATTTTTGCCGAGGGTGACCTGCTGATGGTGCAAGCAGCGCCTGGCGTCATCCATTTCGATTCCGATCCCGAACATGCAAAGTATTCGTGGCTGGTCGGTCTGGAATGGCAGGCGCCTTCGCGCTGGCTGGCGGGAGCGTCCTATTTCAACAACAGCTTCAATCAGAAATGCCAGTACTTCTACTTCGGCAAATCCTGGCCGCTGGAATCGATCAACGAAAATCTTTACTTCAAGCTGACCGGCGGCGTTCTACTCGGCTACAAGGAGCCTTACGAAGACAAAATTCCATTGAACAACAATGGCGTTGCGCCAGGCGCCGTGCCGGGCATCGGCTACAAATACGGCGATTTCAATGCTCAACTCAATCTGCTGGGCGGCGCCGGATTAATGTTTACCTTCGGCTACGATCTGTTCAAATAGCGACCCCATTTCTGTTTCGCTATCTTGCTTTCTTCATGCATGACGGTTCTTTTTTTAACTTTTGTCTAATTTTCAGAATTGGCTATACTTACGAAAACACAGGGCTTACAGCTTTTCTACAGCTTGATACTGTTGGTTCGACAGCTGAGACGTGATGTATATATCATGAAAATTTGAGGATTTTATGATGGTAAATATCACTAAGATGATGAAAATATGGCAAAAATTAATGCTTGTAGGATTGGTGTTAATGATCCCAATCTGTCTGCTCGCTTATCTATTGACTACAGAGATGAACATGGCAATCAGCTTCGCGCGCAAGGAAATTCAGGGCGTGGAGTATTTACAGCCGGTGCGCGCGCTATTGCAGCATACGGCTGAGCATCGCGGCATGAGTAGCGCCTATCTCAATGGCGACGCTTCATTTCAAGAAAAAATTCAGAATAAACAGAATCAGATTTCAAGTGATATCAAATTGATAGATACAGTTGACGCTCAATACGGCGCTCTTCTGAACAGTACCGATCAATGGCAAAGCATTAAGGCAGAATGGCAGAAATTCCATGTTGATGCGCTTGATTTGCCAGCCAAGGAAAATTTTACGCGACATACAACGCTGATTAAGCAGTTGATTGATTTGACGCTTCAGGTAGGCGTGAATTCCAATCTGATTCTGGACCCTGAACCCGACAGTTATTTCCTCATGGATTGCGTCGTTAGCCGCTTACCGGTGGTCGTCGAGGATATGGGGCAATTGCGAGGATTATCGGCGGGCATTGTGGCGCGCAGTCAGGTGACTGACCGTGAAAGGACACAACTTTCAAAACTTATCGCTCGTTCTCAAATCATGCAAGAGGCGGTGCAGAACGGCCTGGATCAGGCGTTCAAATACAATCCAGCTTTGCAAACGGTTCTAGGCGTTCGGCAGGAATCCTTCGTCACGCCTACCAGGGATTTTCTTGACCTCGTAGAACAGCATATCGTCAACAGCGAACAACAGGTCAACGTCCCCTTTACCGCTGGCGAAGTTTTCGACGCCGGTACGCGCGCTATTGTCGCTGGATTCGGTCTTTACGATGCGGTCAGTCCGGCGCTGCTGGAGTTATTGCAGCAACGTATTGTGGAGTTAAGCACACGGAAATACGAAGTCTTAGGTGGCGCCTTGTTCTGTGTGCTGCTGGCGCTGGGTCTGGCCTATGGCATTGTTCGCGCCATTGTAAAGTCATTACAACAGGCTCAGATGGTGGCCAAAACCATCGCAGCGGGCCAGCTTAATAACGTGATTACCGTCACGGGCGGCGATGAGGTGAATCAATTGTTAAGGTCGTTAGCGACTACCCAGGAAGAATTGATCAAGGTGTTAGGAAAAATTAAACAAGCCGCAGAAGTTGTTGAAAACGGTAGCTGCGAAATGTCTCAGGGAAAGGAAGACCTTGCCCAGCGGACTACGGAAGAAGCGGCGGCTCTGGAAGAAACCGCCGCCAGCATGGAAGAACTGATTTCGACCGTCAAGCAGAGCGCCGACAATGCCGGACAGGCTAATCAGTTGGCGGCGGCAGCCCGCTCACAGGCCGAGCAGGGCGGACAGGTGGTGGATCAAGCGGTTGCCGCCATGGAAGCAATCCATACCAGCAGCCGTAAGATCGTCAATATCATTGGCGTGATCGATGAGATCGCGTTTCAAACCAACCTGCTGGCCTTGAATGCGGCGGTTGAAGCGGCTCGCGCCGGTGAGCAAGGTCGCGGTTTCGCCGTGGTAGCTGCCGAAGTGCGCAAACTGGCGCAACGCAGCGCCGATGCAGCCAAGGAGATCAAAATGCTGATCACTGACAGCGTCGCCAAGGTGGAAGATGGGAGCAGGCTGGTTGAACATTCTGGCCAGACGCTTCAGGAAATTGTGATCGCCGTCAAGAAAGTCAGCGACATCATTGCCGAAATCACCGCAGCCAGCCAGGAACAGGCGTCCGGTATCGAGCAAGTCAACAAAGCCGTTTTGCAGATGGAGGAGGTGTCGCAACAAAATGCTACCTTGGTCGAGCAGGCGTCTGCCGCCTGTCAATCTTTACGCGAGCAGGCAACGGAGCTTCAAGAATTACTGGGGTTTTTCAAGCTGGCCTGAGACCAT
>JAGRHM010000561.1 GCA_020445005.1 Candidatus Competibacteraceae bacterium
CTGCGCGAAAAGCCGCGCGGGCCAGTGAATTCAGATATTCGCCGTAAGGAGGTTCGATGCCTTTCACGCCTCTTCACAGGGGTCCTGGCCTTGCCATCAAGGCACTGGCCGGTCGGCGCTTCAGTCTCCTCACCTTCGGTATCGCCCAGGTCGCTATGGACATTGAACCGCTTATTGGGTTGGATCATCACTCCGTTTTCGCCCTTATCGCGCTCAAGCCAATCGTGTTCAATGACCTTTATGGCTCTTGAAAAAGGCAAGCCTCCAATAAGGCTTCGATGCGATCAAGGCCCGATCCTGATCGTCAAATAACGCCATGACCGGATGGATCAAACGCTTCAAAAGTCCCTGGTACTACTGGTATACCGGTCACTTGCGCATTGCTGTGATCAGTCTGGGCGTCAGTACCCTCCTGTTGTGGCTGGTGTTCGGTGCGACCATGGGATTTTCCATGGCGGGTATTCTGTTAGCCGTGATGCTGGATACCGCCGGTTTCGCATTGGCGCTGCTCTACGTGGTCGTCCTTCGCACCGCACTGCCTGAATGGACGGGTCTGCGAGAGGACGCGGATACCTGGATCCTTGCTTTCATCGTTTGGCCCTTTTTCCTGAGCTTTTTCGTCAATCGCCTGGTGACCTTTGGGGTGGCCACCGTCAGCGGATATACCGGTGATCCACAGCAGACGGACCGTCATCATTCCGTGATGACGGCTGACGAGTGAGTCAGAATTGATAGGTGGTGAGGATTGATTCGTGGGAAATGCTCGTGACAAAGCTGTTCGTGTGTGAACGGGTGAACGAGTTGAGGACGTGAAACGTAACGATGAAGTCTTGGCTCCTATTCACGAGGAATACGACACGGAGGACGATGACATGCAGCACCCGGCAGCACCCTTTTTTGACCCGACATGGCAAAATTATAGTAAAAACATGCCTTCTATGCATAATCACACCATTGCAACGTCTACAAGAGAGGTTTGGTGCAGCCAACCCCCTTCGGCGCTCAAAACTGAACGATGGAGGAAAGCCGGATGAGGCCTTATCAAGGTTGTTGCCACTGCGGCGCGGTGCGCTTCTCGTTCGAGAGCGAACCGCTCACCCAAGGATTACGCTGCAATTGTTCGATCTGCGCCAGAAAAGGGGCGCTGATGTCGCCCGAGCCGATCCCCCAGGACCAGCTTAAAATTGACGCGCAGGAAGGGATGCTGGGCCTTTACCAATTTGGAGCAAAGACCGCCAAGCATTATTTCTGTAAGAACTGCGGTATTTATACCTTTCACGAAACCTCGCGCAAGCCGGGCCATTTTCGCGTTAACCTGGGGTGCGTGGACGGCGTGGACACGTTTGCGTTGGACACGGCGGTCTTTGATGGCAAGCATCTGCTGTAGCCGGCCGCTGCCGGTTTGAGCGGATGGCAACCAAACGGTGGGTATTCGCCAGCGTGGCGCTGGTGGTGGTGATCCTGGTGGGGGTCGCCATGCTGGCCGTTGCTGTCGCCGCCCGGGTCTTTGCGCAGACCTATAGCGCCTTTGGCAGCGATCTCCCGGCGCTGACGGCACTGACCATTGATCTGAGCCGTGCCGGCATTCCCTGGCTGGGGGCAATGAGCGCCACGGTCGTGTTGGGTTACGCAATCGTCCGACAGCCGACCTGGGTTCCTGCGGTGTCGGACGTCGTCCTCGCCTTCGCTGTCCTGGGATTGGCCTTTGCGCTGTTGGCCTTCGTGGAACCGATCGTACTTTGCGGCAATTATTGGCCGGCTTGGCCCGCTCGCTGAACGGTTTTACAACGGCAATGACGATCATGACCCGCCTCGACTTCGCTTCCGACCGCTTCCTGCCTTATCTGCCGGAAGCCTGCCAGGTCAACCCCGGCGCGTATGGCTTTGAACTAGCGTTATGGCTCTCGAATGCCCTGATGCAGGCCGGCATTGCAACCGGCTACCCAATGAGTGAAGACTGGGGCTGGTTCATTGAATATGTGGAAGGGGAAGCCGAATTCATGATCGGCTGTGGCTGTGCGGCGGATGAAGGCGACGGTTATCGGGGTCAGCCCCTGCGGTGGTCCGTGTTCGTGCGACAAGTCTTGTCTCTCAGGCAACGCTGGCGTGGTCAAGCAACGCCGGCCCTTGCAGCGAAGTTGACCCGCGCCATCGTCGCCGTCCTCGAAGCGGACGGGATTACGGTCCGAGTGGAGGAATAGGGATCTTTTTCTAATGACGCGGCAAACACGACGTGGTCATGCCACGCTCAACGGAGTTGCTGTACGGTTTCCGCATCGTCGCATAGGGTGGGTTACCCTCTTTTTGGCAATCCAATGTTCCGCCTGAAGCCAGGATTATGCAAGCGGTCGGTTCGTATGATCTTCATGTCTATGTTGAATAAAGAGCACCAAGGAACTATGAAAAGAAGTCCGGCGTGATCTGGTGACCCAACCCGATGGATCGGCAACGCCTGATCCATCGGGTGAAGGGTCGTACTACGCAACTGGCAGCGGTTGTCCGCCTACCGCCGGCGGCGGCGGGTCGTCACCACCAGACCGAGCAGCCCCACGGCCCACAATGCCGTCGAAGCCGGCTCTGGCACCGTCGTTGCGGCTTCGGTGATGGTCACACTCCCGCCGGTGATCGTTGTATCCTGGAAAGGATCACCCTGTTCATCACCCAACTCAGTGACCACCAGCCCGAACGGGCTGCTTCCCACCGCCTTGGTGGTGAACTTTAAGGTGGCTAAGGTAAAAGTAGCGGGTTGATAGGGGATCAGGTCAACCGGATCATCGAATGAGAATTCAGACAGGTTGACCATTCCTACCCCATCGTCAATGGCCTCGGGTAAGTTGCCAAGGCCGAACACATCCAATCCCGTGCCGAATATGACTTCAACAAAGCCGAACAAGGCCGGATCATAGGTGACGTCGATGTCGTAAGCACCGAGCGAAGGTGCAACCTGATCGCCCAAACCGTCAACCTCCACATCCAGCATGACCGTATCGCCCACGGCCACATCCAGCGTCGCCGGATTGATGCGCAACACAATCGCCATCGACGCAGTGGAAGTCAGCGCCAACATCACCCCGAGCAGAACCGCAAAAAAAGTCGTCTTCATGAGAATCTCCAGATTGAGTCCGCGTTAGGGCGCGGGCGTCGCACAGCGGGGGAGGGTGCAGAGCAGAACCAGCTTGCGCGCATCAAGGACGGTGATCATGCCATCGCCATCCAAGTCACGCGGATCATCGGGGCCACTGGCCGGGGTGTTGCGGGCCGCCATGACTAGTGCTTCAACTGATCTAATTT
>JAGRHM010000013.1 GCA_020445005.1 Candidatus Competibacteraceae bacterium
TCAAAGTTTGTATCAATACGGTTCACGGTTCAAATCACCGAAATTTCAAAACCCGAACGCACCCACTCCGCGCGCAAACCTTCCTGACGACAAAGACGATCCACATTACCGCGCGATGTGCGTACCTCAATCAGCCATTCACCGGTGGGGCCGGACTGCTCGGTAACTACAGCGCCCAGGTTGAACAGACAGGCTCGCAACCGCGCCGCCATCGGCGGCAGACAGAGCCAGCCATGCACGGTACCTCCCCGCAATCGTTCAGCAATCGCGGTCGACAACAGGTCAAGTCCCGCGCCGGTCGTCGCCGACAACCAGACCGCGCGCGCTTGCCCCTCGCTATCCCGTTCCAGGCGCGGCAGCTCACTGCTCAGGTCAATCTTGTTAAATACCTGCAATCGTGGCGTGTCCACCGCGCCGATTTCCGCCAACACCGATTCAACCTGCATAATCGCGTCATGTTGATCAGGATGACTGGCGTCAATCACATGCAGCAACAGGCTGGCTTCCACGGTTTCGCGCAAAGTTGAACGAAACGCCGCCACTAATTCATGCGGCAGCCGACGGATGAATCCTACAGTATCGGCGAGTATTACCGGTTCCACCCCGGGCAACTCCAGACGCCGCAAGGTTGGATCCAGGGTGGCGAATAACTGGTCGGCTACGTAGACATCGGCTTGGGTCAGCGTATTGAACAAGGTAGATTTGCCGGCATTGGTATAACCGACCAGCGAAACAGTCGGCAGGTCCAGCTTGCGCCGTGCGCGCCGCCCTTGTTCGCGCTGTCGTTCGACCCGCCCTAACCGCAAACGAATTTGCCGAATACGATCGGCCAGCAGGCGCCGGTCAGTTTCCAACTGCGTTTCACCAGGTCCGCGCAACCCGATACCGCCACGTTGCCGCTCCAGGTGCGTCCAGCCGCGCACCAGCCGAGTGGACAAATGACGCAACTGCGCCAGTTCCACCTGCAATTTGCCTTCAAAACTGCGCGCGCGCTGGGCAAAGATGTCCAGAATCAAACCGGTGCGATCCACGACCCTGCATTGCAGAAATGCTTCCAGGTTACGCTCCTGGCTTGGCGACAGGGCGTGATCAAAGATCACCAGTTTGGCGTTGCCTTGTTGCGTCGCGTCTCGGATTTCTTTGGCCTTGCCACTCCCGACAAACAGACGTGGGTCGGGCGTTGACCGTCGTCCTGTGATCAACGCGGTGCATTCAGCGCCTGCTGAAGCTGCTAATTCCTGGAATTCAACAAAACCCTGGTCATCCTCTTCCGATCGATCCAGCGTCAGATGGACGAGAACGGCGCGTTCGCCGCCGCTGGGACGCTCAAACAAATGGCCTCCCGCGTTTCGCTGGGCAACCGTCAGGATGGATCGACGCCGCCATTTTCGTCCGCGGCCAAATTCAGCCGCACATTGCGAACCGGCACGATCGTGGAAATCGCATGTTTATAGATCATTTGACTGACGCTGTTTTTCAGAAGCACCACGAACTGATCGAAAGATTCAATCTGTCCCTGCAACTTGATGCCGTTTACCAGATACACCGAAACTGGAATCCGCTCCTTACGCAGGGCATTCAGAAAGGGTTCCTGGAGAGAATGACCTTTTGCCATCGCGACGCTCCCTTGTTGTTATGGGTCAAAAACGCAAAATCAAGCTCAAAATCGAAAAATTTGAAGTTTCTCAAAAAACGAAAAACCATTTGGGCATTTTGCAGAATTCATGCCTAATCCCCAGGTTTATTCGCCGGATGGTTGGCCCATCACGTTCCCGTGAGGTGCTTCCCTGGAGAATTTCAAAATTCCTGCGGATATCTTCATTCGCCTGACCAGCAGCGGCTAGCTGATCCGAAACACCCATTATATTAACACAACCGGTTTGATGTGTTAGGGAAAAAGCCGGTTTCATACAAGTGAGCGACAATTTGGTCAAAGAGATCAGGCACCATGCTGTTCAACCAGAATGCGTCGGTTTCCGAACGTAACCAGGTCAACTGCCGCTTGGCGAATTGGCGGGTCGCCGCGACGCCGCGTTCGCACAGCGCTGCATAGTCCAGAACGCCATCCAGGTATTCCCAGACCTGCCGGTAGCCGACTGCGCGCATGGCCGGTTTGTGCAAATTAAGATCTCCTCGCGCTCGCAAGCGCTCCACTTCGGTCACGAAACCCTGCTCCAGCATCGCCCTGAATCGTTGTTCAATTCGCTTGTGCAGCACCCAGCGGTCTGCGGGAGCCACCATCAGCTTGACGATGCGAAATGGCAATAATTCGTTATGCGAACGGCGGCAAAGTTCCGTGAGTGACTGACCCGTCAATGCGTGGACTTCAAGCGCCCGCTGAATGCGCTGAACGTCATGAGGATGGATACGCTCCGCTGCGACAGGATCGGTCCTCGTCAACCGGGCGTGCAAGGCGGCGCTGCCCTGCTCGACCAATTCTGCCGCCAACCGAACGCGGATTTCGGGATCAGCCGAAGGTAATTCCGCTAAGCCCCGTTCCAGCGCCCTGAAATAGAGCATCGTACCACCCACCAGTAAGGGAATATGCCCAACAGCATGAATGGCGGCAATCTCGCGCAGGGCGTCGCCGCGGAATTGGCCAGCAGAGTAGGCCTCGGCGGGATCAAGGATGTCGATCAGACGGTGCGGCGCGATGCGCTGTGTCGCGGCGTCGGGCTTGGCCGTGCCGATATCCATGCCTTGATAGACCAGCGCCGAGTCAACGCTGATAATCTCAAACGGCCAACGCTGGACCAGTTCCACGGCCAACGCTGTTTTACCAGAGGCGGTTGGTCCCATCAGAAACAGGACAGGGGGCGGAGGGGCTGTCATGCTCAACGTCCACGCTGAAACAGCCGGTCCAGTTCGTCCAGGGTGAGTTGAATCCAGGTAGGTCGGCCGTGATTGCATTGACCACTATAATCAGTGTGTTCCATATCGCGTAGCAAGGCATTCATTTCCAACAGGTTCAGCGGTCGGTTGGCGCGGATCGCGCCGTGGCAGGCCAAACTGGCCAACAAGGTCAGAATGGCCGTTTCAACCCGCTCGCTGGTTTCATGCGCGACTAGGTCGGCCAGCATATCGCGCACCAGTCCAGCGATATCCAGTCCGGCCAGCAACGCTGGGATTTGCCGGACTATTACTGATTCCGGCCCCATGGCCGCCAACTCTAACCCAACCTCGGCGAATAAGGCAGCATGCGTTTCGACCAGTTCCCGCTCTTTCGGCATCACGTTCAAAGTCACCGGTGTCAGGAGCGTCTGGGTTTTAAGGCCTTCTCCAGTCAGAACAGTTTTCAGCCGCTCGTAAAGAATGCGTTCATGAGCGGCGTGCATGTCTACGACCACCAGTCCCGCATCATTTTCCGCCAGAACATAAGCGCCGTGCAGTTGTCCGACCGCATAACCGAGCGGCGGTGATTCAGCAACGACTTCACGAATAACGCCGGCAGGCGTTTCCGGCAGTGGAGCCGTATGCAACTGACCATAGGCCGACAGCCGCTCTCCAACATACAGCGGTAACCGAGGTTGGTTGGTGCTAAACGGGCCGGTGCTTGTTGGGCCTGATCCACCTCGATTTCCACTGACTGCGCCTAGCTGTTCAACGGCGTGGACTACCGGCGGCGGTGCGGCGCCAGGCCGTACTTCCGCAAGCGATGTCTGCACCGTGCGCCGAATAAACTCATGAATGGTCGACGATTCCCGAAACCGGACCTCGTGTTTAGCGGGATGGGCGTTGACATCTACGGCCGCTGGATCAAGTTCCAGATAGAGCACGGCTGCAGGTTGCCGATCCTGGTAGAGAACATCCTGGTAGGCTTGCCGTGTGGCGTGAGCGATCACCCGGTCGCGCACCGGCCGACCGTTAACCAGGAAATACTGCAAGTCGGATTGGGCGCGCGAGACTGTGGGTAAACCGAGCCAGCCCCAAAGCCGCAACCCGCCTTCGCTACGATCGAAGAAGATACTGGCCGCCGCAAATTCCCGACCGCATAGCTCCCCGATGCGTTGCGTCCATCCCTGTTGATTACCTGCCGGCTCCAGATTCAGGACGGGCCGCTGGTTATGCCACAGGCTGAATCCGACGGCAAAGCGACTCAGGGCGAGTCGACGCAGCGATTCTTCAATATGGCCGAATTCAGTCCGCTCGCTGCGCAAAAATTTGCGGCGGGCCGGCACATTGAAGAACAAATCACGAACTTCTAAAGTACTACCGGTCGGATGGGGTGCCGGCATTGGTTGGTCAACAACCTCGCCGCCATCTCCACTAACCCGCCAACCGGTGTCCTCACCCACCGTGCGCGAAGTCAGCGTCAGCCGTGACACCGAGGCGATGCTGGGTAAGGCTTCACCGCGAAAGCCGAGGCTGGAGACGTGTTGCAGATCATCGAAACTAGCGATTTTGCTGGTCGCGTGACGGGCCAGCGCCAATGGCAATTCATCGGGTGGAATGCCAGAGCCATTGTCGCGAACCCGGATGAGACGAACGCCGCCCTGCTCCACTTCAACGGCGATGCGAGTCGCGCCGGCATCCAGACTATTCTCCAGCAATTCCTTGACTGCTGACGCCGGGCGCTCAACCACTTCGCCAGCGGCGATCTGGCTAATCAATTGCGGCGGTAAGCGTTGAATGCGCAGACTCAAGTGGTGACCCGGTTATCAACGAATAACCTTTTGCAACACATCCATCACCTGCTTAGCGCCCGCTGAATTATCCGGCCGGTCGTTGCTGTCTCGCACCACCACCACCGTCTGCTCACCCTGTCCGGCCAGCCGGACTCGATAGCGGGTGCCGACCGGCGGCGCTTCAGTTTTCTTGCTGCGCCAGAACGCCAGCTTGGAAAGCCAGCCCTCGTCCCCAGATTTCTGGTTCTCCAGCTCGGGATCGCGATACTCGACTACATACAGACCCTGGCTGCGATTCTGTTCTTCCACCGCATAATCGCTGCCATCCAGCGCCAGCCCGACCAGACGCCAGGCGCTCGAATAGTCTTCGTTGACCAGCAATCGGCTTTCCCCGCCCTCTTCAATCAGACGAGTGCGCGCCACCGCCGGCATCGCGCTTGCTTTGGCCTGTTGCACCTCGGCGCGTTTCTCCGATGCGCCCAGATAAACCGATATCCGGCTGAGCATCTCGGCCTCCAACTCCGGGCTGGAGGGCCGCCGTTGCCATATGTAGGTATTGGTGGCGCTGGCGCTAGCCCCGCCTACCGCAACTTCCTCAACGCCATAATGCGTCAGGTAAACCTCTGTATTCGCACTATCCTCGCTTCTCTCCAGACGGGTGCGAAACTTGTCGCGGGTTGGCGCTGAGTACAGTACGTCCAGATATTGCTTCAACAGACCACGTAGACCATCCTGAGGAATGTCCGCGCGATTCTCCACCCAGTCAGTTTCCATGATGCCGATCGTCGGATCATCGCGTTTGAGGGCGAAGCCATTGCTAATCCAGAAGTCCCGAACTTTGGGCCAGACCTGGTCCGCCGGTGCAGCGATAACCAGCCAGCGTTGATCCCCATCCTGCCGCAGGGCGATGCCGGGCTGCGGCGGCAACACCGCAGTGGGTTGCCGGGTTTGGGTTCCACTGCGTTCCTCGGCATAAGTCGCCAGACTGGCCGAACCTGCTGGACCGATCTCTGGCACGATCAGGGTATCGTCAATGGTTGACGCCGTTAGATCAGGGGGAATTTCGAGGGGTTGCGCCACTGTGCTTTGCCGGTAATCCGGACGACGATCCGGCAACAGGGTGTCAAAGCTCTTGGAACAACCGGCCAGCGCTAAAGTTACAGCGAGGATTCCCACCGTCACGCGCCACGGTGAATATGAAAGTCGCGTCGTCATATTGTTAAAGTACTCCAGCCTGTTGCATCGCGGCCCGCACCGCGGGCTGGAACGACTCGGAAAGCGGCGTGAGCGGCAAGCGAATTCCCGGTGGAATCAGGCCTAACTGGCTCACCGCCCATTTCACCGGGATTGGGTTGGATTCGAGGAACAAGGTCTTGTGCAACTCAGCCAATTGACTATTAATGGCTTCAGCGCCCGCGCGATCGCCGGCTAATGCAGCGACGCACATCTCATGCATCAAGCGCGGCGCAACGTTGGCGGTCACTGAAATATTTCCCTTGGCGCCACTGAGTATCGCCTCCGCAGCAATGCCGTCGTCGCCGCTGTAAATATCCATGCGATCTCCGCAACGACGCACCAGCTCCTGAATGCGCTCCAGAATGCTGGCTTCCTTGATTCCGACAATGTTCGGAGTGTCGGCTAATCGTTCAACCGTCTCCGGCTTCAGGTCGCAGGCAGTGCGTCCAGGAACATTGTAGAGAATTTGCGGGATCGCCACGCTGTCCGCAATCAATTTGTAGTGCTGATACAGCCCTTCCTGAGTCGGCTTGTTATAATAAGGGGTAACCAGTAAGCAGGCGTCCGCGCCGACCTCCATCGCCCACCGGGTCAGATGCAGCGCTTCGCTGGTGGAATTAGCGCCGGTGCCGGCAATCACCGGAATCCGTCCTCTGACCTTTTCCACCACCT
This sequence comes from Candidatus Competibacteraceae bacterium, assembly GCA_020445005.1. Lineage (GTDB taxonomy): Bacteria > Pseudomonadota > Gammaproteobacteria > Competibacterales > Competibacteraceae > UBA2383. The sequence continues at coordinate 6,534 of JAGRHM010000013.1, forward strand.
TGCGCACCACGGTGATATGCTCTTCAAAATCCAGAGTTGCCGACTCGCCGGTGGTGCCTACAGCGATAATACCGTCAGTGCCATTTTCAATGTGGAATTCCACCAGGTTTTCCAGAGCGGTGAAATCCAGTCGGCCATCCGCCTGCATCGGCGTTACAATGGCCACCATGCTGCCACGAAACATGATTTTACACTCTCTAGTTAATTCGCAATCATTGCATGGTACGGATACCCGACAAGCTTGACAAGCGCCTGTTGTTCAAGCCGGGTGGACAGTTTTCACCCTTACTCGATGCCTGTACACTGCCATCCTTACATCACCATGTTCTCTGTCCGTAGGAAGCCGCCCGTGAAAAATTACCTGGTCATTTCCGCCCTTGGTGAAGATCGTCCCGGCCTGGTCAACGAATTGTCCCGGGCCATTCTCGATTGTGATTGCAGCATCACGGACAGCCGCATGACCGTGCTGGGCGGCGAATTCGCTATTCTGCTCATGGTGCAGGGTAACTGGAACACCCTGACCAAGCTGGAAATGCAGCTTAAACGGCTGGAGCAGGCGCTGGATATGACCATTATCGCCAAGCGTACCGAAGACCGGGCGGTCACTGGTGATGTCCTGCCCTACGCGGTCGAAGTCGTCGCAGTCAGCCAGCCGGGGATCGTCCACCATCTGGCCAGCTTTTTCGCCAGTCGTTCGATCAATATTGAGGATATGGTAACTCGCAGTTACAGCGCGCCGCATACCGGCACCCCCATGTTTTCGGTCAACTTGGCGATCGGCATTCCCGCCAACACCCACATCGCCTTGCTGCGCGAGGAATTTCTTGATTTTTGTGATGACCTGAACCTGGATGCGGTACTGGAGCCGATCAAGGGATAAACCACATCTCCATGTCTGAACGCCGCCTGTTTGTCCTTGACACAAACGTGCTGATGCACGACCCCACGGCCATGTTTCGCTTTCAGGAACATGACATCTATTTGCCAATGATGGTGCTGGAGGAACTGGACCACGCTAAGAAAGGCGTCTCCGAAGTAGCCCGTAATGTCCGACAGGTGAGTCGGTTTCTCAATGACCTCGTTGCCGACGCGCGTCAGGAGGAGATCGAAAAAGGACTGCCGTTACCCGGCGCGTTGAGTCCGCAAGGCGAATCGACCAGCGGCCGGTTATATTTTCAAACCCGTCCCATCCGACTCAGTCCTTCGATCCCGCTGCCGGGCAATGCCCCAGATAACGACATTCTGGGCATGGCGCTGACCTTGCAACAGGATCATCCGCTGCATCAGGTCACGCTGGTGTCCAAGGACATCAATCTGCGGATCAAGGCTGCTCTTCTCGGCATCCATGCCGAGGATTACTACAATGATCAGGCGCTGGATGACGTTAATCTGCTATATGGCGGTATTTGGGATTTGCCTGAGGATTTCTGGGACACGCATGGCCGGGAACTGGATTCCTGGAAGGAAAGCGGGCGCACCTTCTACCGGGTCAGGGGACCCGATGTAGCGAACTGGCATCCGAATCAAGGTCTGCTTCCTGTTGATGACAGCCCGGCTTTCATTGTCCGCCAACGGCGCGGCCAAGAGGCGATTATTGAAATCCTCAAGGACTACACTGCGCCCAGTCATGCTGTTTGGGGCATGACCGCCCGTAACCGCGAGCAGAATTTCGCCCTCAACCTGTTGCTGGATAGCGAGATTGATTTCGTCACCTTACTGGGCGCCGCCGGCACGGGTAAAACCTTGCTGACCCTGGCGGCTGGACTGACGCAGGTGCTGGATATCAAGCGCTACCGGGAAATCATTATGACCCGGGTTACTGTGCCGGTCGGCGAAGATATTGGGTTTCTGCCCGGCACTGAGGAGGAGAAAATGACGCCCTGGATGGGGGCGCTGATGGACAATCTGGAGGTGCTGGCGCCCCAGGAAGGTGGGGAATGGGGCCGCGCCGCCACCGCTGACCTGTTGAGCAGCCGGATCAAGATTCGCTCACTCAACTTCATGCGCGGTCGAACCTTTCAGAGCAAGTACCTGATCCTCGACGAGGCGCAAAATCTGACGCCCAAACAGATGAAAACCCTGATCACCCGCGCCGGTCCCGGCACTAAGGTTATCTGCCTGGGCAATATTGCCCAGATCGATACCCCCTATCTCTCGGAAACCACCTCCGGCCTGACATTCGTGGTGGATCGTTTCAAGGACTGGCCGCATGGCGGACACGTCACGTTGCGGCGCGGGGAACGGTCGCGCTTAGCGGAATTTGCCTCCGAACAATTGTAAGTGGTTGCTGGATGACCGAGCCTCTGTTCGCTGTACTGTCACTGGCTTGGCTGCTATGGATTGCTCTGGTGGCCGTTGGACTCATCCTGGAGCGCCGCTCGCCGGCGGCGACTCTGGCCTGGTTGCTGGCGCTGCTGTTCATGCCCTACTTCGGCTTCCTGGTCTATCTGCTGTTCGGGCCGCGGCGGCTGCGTCGACGCCGGCTGCGCTATGGCCGCGCCCGCGAACGCCTGATTCAATCCACCCGTGACCTGCGCCCCGATCACGCCATCCCGGAAGGTTTCCCGAACGCCGGACTTGAACGGCAAATCGCCCTGCTGCTGGCCCGGATTGGTCAGGGCGCTCCGGTACCGGCAACCGGCGTTACCGTATTGGAAACGGGCGACGCTTGCTATGAAGCCATCGAAACCGCTCTCGTCGCCGCTCAGCATCACATTCATTTGGAATACTACACTTGGCAACCGGACCCAGTTGGTGTCCGTCTACGCGATGTGTTGATCGAAAAAGCTCGCAGCGGCGTCCAGGTGCGGCTGTTGCTCGATGCGATTGGTTCCGACCGGGTCAATCACCGCTTTTTAAAGCCGTTGCAGAATGCCGGAGTCCAGGTCGCCTGGTTTAACCCGATTGGTCTGCGTCGATTCCGTCTGAAATACGTCAACTTTCGCACCCACCGCAAAATTGCGGTCTGCGATGGACAGGTGGGTTTCACGGGCGGCATTAATATTAGTGATGAACATAGTCAGATCCATCGCGGTAATCAGGCTTGGCGCGATACGCACCTGCGCATCGAAGGTGAGCCGGTTCACCGACTACAATTCATTTTCCTGGAAGACTGGTATTTCGCTACCGATTGCGCCCCTTTTGAAGATGAGTTTTTCCCTCGTTTTGCCGCGACTACCGGTCATTGGCTGCAGATCGTCGAATCTGGTCCTGATAACAACCGCGACGCCATCGCCAAGCTCTATTTCGCCGCCATTGCCGGCGCGCAACGACAAGTACTGCTCGCCACGCCTTATTTCGTCCCTAGCGAAGCGCTGACGACCGCACTGGTCACCGCTGCATTACGCGGAGTAAACGTGCAAGTACTGGCGCCCAAGAGTAGCGATTCACGATTGGTCACCGCCGCGGCCCGCAGCTATTACGACGAACTGGTCAGCGCCGGCGTCGCGATCCACGAATATGGCCCGCCGATGCTGCACGCCAAGCTGATGGTGGTCGATGGACGGATCGCCGCAGTGGGCAGCGCCAATTTTGATAACCGGAGCTTGACGCTCAACTTCGAGGTCATGGCGGTGCTTTACGATGCGAAACTGGCGGCGTGGTTGGCCCGCAGCTTCGCCAATGACCTGTGTTGCGCCAGCCGGTATGTCAAACCCGGTCGGCGGGCGACGTTGGGTCAGCGGTTGGGCGAATCCACGGCGCGACTCTTATCACCCTTGTTATAGCGCAGTCGGCTGTTCGACGACTGTTGCCTGACGCGGCCAGGCTTTGATCAGCGATTGCACCACAGTCGCCAGTGGAATCGCGAAAAACACCCCCCAAAATCCCCACAGTCCGCCAAAGACCAGCACCGCGACGATGATAGCAATCGGATGCAAATCCACGACCTCGGAAAATAGCAACGGCACCAGCACATTGCCATCCAGACCCTGAATCACCAGATAAACGCCCAGCAGCCACAGGAACTCTGAACCCCAACCCCATTGAAAGAACGCCACCAGCGCGACCGGAATGGTCACTACCACTGCTCCGATATAGGGCACGATCACCGACAACCCCACCATCAACGCCAGCAACATGGAGAACTGCAACCCCATATAGATGAAAGCGGCGAAAGTTACTATCCAGACCACCAGGATTTCCAGAAACTTGCCGCGCACATAGTTGCCCATTTGCCGGTCGATCTCGCGCCAGACCTGCTGCGCCAGGGTGTGATCGTGCGGGAGAAATCCATGCACCCAATCCAGGATCAACCGCTTGTCCTTAAGGAAAAAAAACACCAGGAGGGGCAGCAACACCAGATAGATGATCGCGGTAATAAACCCCATGCCCGCCGCCAGCGACCAAGACACGATATTTTGACCCCAGGTAGCGATTTCCGCCCGCACGGCGTTGATGACTTCCAACACCTGCACCTCGGTGATGAAATCCGGGTACATAGCCGGTAGGCTGAGCAGCAGATTTTGGCCCTGGACAATCATGGTTGGTAACTGCTGAATCAATTGCGTCAACTGTCGCGAAGCTAATGGCAGCAGGCCAAACAAGGCGAAAAATACAAAAGCCATGAACAGGATGAACACGACCACCACTGCCAGCAGGCGCGGTGCCCGCAACCGACGCTCCAGTGCCTGCACGATGCCTTCCAGAAGATAGGCAATCACGATGCTGGCCAGCACCGGCGCCAGATCGCGGCCCATTACCAGGATTACGCTGGCGCCGAGCACCAACACGACGGTCAGAATAACGGCCTGGGGATCGTGAAAAAATCGTTCAAACCACTCGCTGAGGATTTTCATAAAGCCTTTATATGTTGGTTTTCATTCTGAACGATGTTAGCAATAAAGTCGCTCTCCTCCCAACCGAACGATAGAGGATTCCCGAACCGTCGTCGCCGGTCGTGGTCTATGAGTTCTCGGAACTGCTTTAGTGCATCGCGCCAAAACAGTGCAATAAGGGCTGTATCCCGCTGTTCTAATACGAACCTGAGCGACGGTTCAGGAGTCGTTCAGGTTATAAAAACAAATATAAATCTTTTATTTTTATATATTTATGAAAAATATCCCTGTTGATCGCCACCTGGGACTCATTCGCACCGCCGGATCCGCTTTTTATCCATAATAACTAGGATTGGTCCGTTAATTGCTGCATTTTCTCTCAGAAGCGTCTGCGAGAAAGTTAAACCGCAGCCCAGCACCGCCGAGGACCGAGGACCGAGGAACAGGCGGTCTCCAGCCTGCATCACCGGCTGGAATCCGACGCACGGATCGAGGGAGGAATGAACCCATGTTGATCTAACAGCCTTGAGCGGAAGCAATGATGCTTTCGCGACCCTGATAGAGAGGTTATGACCATGAAAATTTTCAACCGCTACCTGTCGCGCTATGAAGAGAGCCGCGAAGAGGTGCTCACTCTCCAGGAGTATCTGGAGCTGTGCAAGACTGACCCCACCGCCTACGCCAGCGCCGCCGAGCGGCTGCTCAAAGCGGTTGGCGAACCGGAACTGGTGGATACCCGGAACGATCCTCGCCTGTCGCGCATCTTCCAGAACAAAGTGCTCAAGCTCTATCCCGCCTTTGAGGAATTCTACGGGATGGAGGACTGCATCGAACAGATTGTGTCCTATCTCCGTCACGCCGCGCAGGGTCTGGAGGAAAAGAAGCAGATTCTCTATCTGCTGGGTCCGGTGGGCGGCGGAAAATCGTCGTTGGCTGAACGACTCAAGCAGTTGATGGAGCGCGTACCGTTCTACGCCATTAAGGATTCGCCGGTGTTTGAATCGCCGCTCGGGCTGTTTAATCCCGAGGAAGACGGTCCGATCCTGGAAGAGGATTATGGCATTCCCAGTCGTTACCTGCGCCATATCATGTCGCCGTGGGCGGCCAAGCGCCTGCAGGAATACAACGGCGATATCACCCGCTTCAAAGTGGTCAAGTTGCGTCCTTCAATCCTGCATCAGATTGCCGTCGCTAAAACTGAACCGGGCGACGAGAATAACCAGGACATCTCCTCGCTGGTCGGCAAGGTCGACATCCGCAAGCTGGAGCATTTCGCCCAAAACGACCCGGACGCCTACAGCTTCTCCGGCGCCTTGTGCCGCGCCAATCGCGGACTCATGGAATTTGTCGAGATGTTCAAAGCGCCGATCAAGGTATTGCATCCCCTGCTCACCGCCACCCAGGAAGGCAATTACAACAGCACCGAGGGTCTGTCAGCCATCCCCTACGAGGGTATCATCCTGGCGCACTCCAATGAATCAGAATGGCAGTCCTTCAAGAACAACAAGAATAATGAGGCGTTCCTGGATCGCGTCTATATCGTCAAAGTGCCCTATTGCCTGCGGGTGTCGGACGAGGTCAGGATTTACCAGAAGTTGTTGACCCATAGCTCCTTATCGCAAGCGCCCTGCGCGCCCGGCACTTTGGAAATGCTGGCGCAGTTCTCGACCCTGACCCGCATCAAGGAACCGGAAAACTCCAGCATCTTCTCCAAGATGCGCGTCTACGACGGCGAAAATCTCAAGGACACCGATCCCAAAGCCAAGTCGATGCAGGAATACCGCGACTACGCTGGTGTCGATGAAGGCATGACCGGCATTTCCACCCGCTTCGCCTTCAAGATTCTGTCGCAGGTCTTCAACTTCGATCATGCCGAGGTCGCCGCTAACCCGGTCCATCTGCTTTACGTGCTGGAGCGGCAGATTGAGCGCGAGCAGTTCGCCCCCGAGGTTGAGGAGCGCTATCTGTCCTATCTCAAGGGCTATTTGGCACCGCGCTACGCCGAATTTATCGGCAAGGAACTTCAACAGGCCTATCTGGAGTCTTATTCCGAGTATGGGCAGAACATTTTCGACCGCTACGTGACCTACGCTGACTTCTGGATTCAGGATCAGGAATACCGCGATCCCGACACCGGCGAATCCTTCGACCGGTCGGCGCTCAACACGGAACTGGAGAAGATCGAGAAACCGGCCGGCATCAGTAATCCCAAGGATTTCCGCAACGAAATCGTCAACTTCGTGCTGCGAGCCAAGGCCAAGAACGCGGGCAAGAACCCGGCCTGGACCAGTTATGAAAAACTGCGAGCGGTGATCGAAAAGAAGATGTTCTCGACCACCGAGGATTTGCTGCCGGTGATCAGCTTCAACACCAAGGCCAGCGCCGATGAGCAGAAAAAGCATGCCGAATTTGTGGACCGGATGGTCGCCAAAGGCTACACGGCCAAACAGGTGCGGCTGTTGTCCGACTGGTACCTGCGGGTCCGCAAGGCATCCTGACGGAGGACATTTCTTATGGCCACGTTTATCGACCGGCGGTTGGACGGCAAGAATAAAAGCGCCGTCAACCGTCAGCGTTTCATCCGGCGCTTTAAGGGCCAGATCAAGAAAGCCGTGGCCGAGGCCATGAATGGCCGTAGCATCACCGACATCGACAACGGCGAGAAGATCAACATCCCGGCCCGCGACCTGTCCGAACCGGTGTTCAGTCACGGCTCCGGCGGTCGCCGCGAGGCGATTCACCCCGGTAACAAGGAGTTCACGGCGGGTGACCGGATTACCCGGCCACCCGGTGGCGGGAGCGGTGGCGGCGGCAATCAGGCTAGCAACACCGGTGAAGGCGAAGATGATTTTGTCTTTGAACTGTCGCGGGACGAATTCCTGGAGCTGTTTTTTGAGGATCTGGAACTGCCGAATCTGGTGCGCACCCAGTTAGCCAAGACCACCGAGTTCAAATCGGTGCGGGCCGGCTTCACCAGTGATGGCGTCCCGGCCAATATCGACGTGGTGCGTTCACTGAAAGGCGCGCTGGCGCGGCGCATGGCCCTGGCTGCACCCTACAATCGTCGCCTGAATGAAGCCGAGGAGGAACTGCGACAATTGCTGGATGAAACGCCGGTCGACGAAGAGCGGGTCGCGGCGCTGACCGAAGAAATCGAACACCTGCGGGCGCGGGTGCGCGCGGTGCCGTTCATCGACACTTTTGATCTGCGTTACGCCAACCGGGTCAAGCAACCGCAACCCACTACGCAGGCGGTCATGTTCTGTATCATGGATGTGTCCGGTTCGATGGATCGAGCGCGCAAGGACCTGGCCAAGCGTTTCTTTACGCTGCTCTATCTGTTTCTCAAGCGAAATTACGAAAAAATCGAAGTGGTGTTCATTCGCCACCACACGGTCGCCAAGGAAGTCGATGAACAGGAATTTTTCTACTCGCGGGAAACCGGCGGCACGGTCGTCTCCAGCGCCCTGCAACTGGCGGCGGAGATCATGCGCGACCGCTACCCGGTCTCCAGTTGGAATTTGTATGTCGCCCAGGCTTCCGATGGCGACAACTGGCACCACGATTCGCCAACCTGCCGCGATCTGCTGATGCAGCGCATCATGCCCTACGTCCGCTATTACGCTTACATCGAAATCACCCCGGACCGCCATCAAAGTCTGTGGGACGCCTACGAGGACGTGAAGGCGCAACACCCGCACTTCGCCATGCGACAGATCGATGGCCCCGCGGATATCTACCCGGTGTTCCGAGATCTGTTCAAGAGGCGCGTGTCATGAGTGAATCGAGACTGATTGCCGACTCGTCCGAATGGACGTTCCCGATGCTGGAGCGCTACAACGAAGTCATCGGCCAAATTGCCGTGAACGACTTCGGTCTGGATGTTTATCCGAACCAGATCGAGATCATCACCGCCGAACAGATGATGGACGCCTATTCCTCGGTGGGGATGCCACTGGGTTACAAGCACTGGTCCTACGGCAAACAGTTCGTGCTGACCGAGAAAAATTACCGGCGCGGGCAAATGGGGCTGGCCTACGAGATCGTGA
>JAGRHM010000562.1 GCA_020445005.1 Candidatus Competibacteraceae bacterium
CGGGCAGCCTGTATTCGATTGTTGATTACTTTGCTCTCCATCCCCTGCTGGCTGATCCGGAATCCAAGCTTCCCCTTGAACAGCAACTCAAGGCAGCGTTGGCCACGGCTGATAAGCTGGGCCTTAAGGTGATGGTGGATTTGGTGATTAACCACTGCGCCTTTGATTCGGAGCTGACCCGTCAGCATCCGGAATGGTTCGTCCGTGAGGGGGATGGCAGCGTTGCCCATCCGTTCTGCATGGAGGATGGACGCAAGGTGGTGTGGGGCGATCTGGCGCTGTTCAACCACCAGCACACCTCTGACCCGGAAGGACTTTATCGCTACTTTTTCAAAATTGTCGAATACCTGATGCAACTGGGTTTCAAGGGTTTCCGTTGCGACGCTGCTTACCAGATTCCCCGCCATACCTGGAATCGGCTGATTCGCGAAATCCGGCAAAAATATCCTGATACGATGTTTGCTGCTGAAACTCTGGGCTGTACCGCTGATCAGACCAAACAGACAGCGCAGGCCGGTTTCGATTTTGTATTTAACAGCTCCAAATGGTGGGATTTTCATGGCGCCTGGCTACTGGAGCAATATCAACTGGTGCGTGAGATCGCGCCGTCTATCAGTTTCCCGGAGAGTCACGATACCGACCGGCTGTTCCAGGAAGTCAATGGCAATGTGGCGGCCATGAAACAGCGCTATCTGTTTTCCGCCCTGTTTTCCGCTGGCGTAATGATCCCCATTGGCTTCGAGTATGGCTTCCGTCGGCGTTTGCATGTGGTTGAAACCCGACCCGGCGACTGGGAGCAACCGAATGTTGATCTGTGTGAGTTCATCGCAAACGTCAATGCGATCAAGCGGCAATATTCGATTTTCCAGGAAGAGTGCCCGACCACCATCCTGCCCTACCAGAATCCGAATATTTTATTGATGTGGAAAGCGTCGGCGCGCACCCAGGAAGAAGCATTGATCGTCCTGAATAAAGATCCGTGGAACCACCAATATTTCTATGCCGAGAATATTGGCACCTACATCCAGGCGGGGGCTCCGCTGCAGGATGTATCGCCTGAATACACCCTGGAGTACATTCCGCGCCCGTTTTCCTACGATCTGCGGCCTGGACAGGCATTCGTCATGGTCGCCAGCCGCGATCACTTACCGCAGCAATAGACGACGGTACGCGGGCGCGCTCCATCGCTTTCCGGGATAAGGCGCTTTGGAGCGCGCCGCCCGCGCCGGAATCTGACAAGAAGGACGGAAGAGTTTATGTATATTGTTCAAATTGCTCCCGAGTGCGCACCGGTAGCCAAAGTCGGCGGATTGGCGGATGTGGTTTTTGGCCTGAGCCGGGAACTGGAAATTCGTGGCAATGAAGTCCACATCATCCTGCCTAAATATGACTGCATGCGTTATGATCAGATCTGGGGTCTGCAAGTTAGCATGAAGGATCTGTGGGTGCCCTGGTACAATGGAGCGATTCATTGTTCGGTGTGGTTCGGTTTTGTTCACGGACGCAAGTGCTTTTTCATTGAGCCGCATTCCCAGGATAATTTCTTCAATCGTGGCCATTTCTACGGTTTTTCGGATGATGTCAGCCGCTTCGCGTTTTTCAGTAAGGCGGCGTTGGAATTCCTGCATAAGGACAACCGCCGGCCGGACATCATTCACTGCCATGACTGGCAGACGGGTTTGGTGCCCGTGTTGCTGTTCGAGCAGTACGCCCACGGCGGTATGCACTGGCAGCGCGTTTGCTATACCATCCATAACTTCAAACATCAGGGACTGACCGGCGAGTATGCATTATGGGCGACTGGCCTCACCAACATTGCCCATTATTTTAATTACGACCGATTGCGCGACAACTTCAATCACACTGCAGTCAGCCTGATGAAGGGTGGCATTGTTTACTCCAATTTCGTGACGACGGTGTCGCCAGCCCATGCGCATGAGGCGCGCTTTACCGATCAAGGGAGCGGATTGAGTCACACGCTCAACGTGCATCAAAGTAAGTTTGGCGGTGTGCTCAACGGTATTGATTACGATGTGTGGAATCCGGAAGTTGATCCGCATATTGCCAGTCGCTATAGCATCGAAACTCTGGATAAGAAGTATGAGAACAAGGATGCCTTGCGCGATCGATTATGGCTGAGCAAGGATTTCAAGCCGATTATCGCCTATGTGGGCCGGCTCGACAGCCAGAAAGGCGTTGATCTGATTCATCACGCCATCTTCTACGCCCTGCGCAATAACGCTCAGTTTGTGCTGCTCGGCTCCAGCCCGGAACCGAATATTAACCACCATTTCTGGAATCTGAAGCGCCATCTTAACGACAGCCCTGATTGTCACCTTGAACTCGGATTCAATGAGGAACTGTCGCATTTGATCTATGCCGGGGCGGATATGGTGGTCATGCCCAGTCTGTTTGAACCGTGTGGGCTCACGCAGATGATCGCCCTGAAATACGGCACCGTGCCGATTGTGCGGGCGGTCGGCGGTCTCCAGGACACGGTGTTTGACAAGGATTATGATGGTCGGCCCTGGGAAGCGCGTAATGGCTTTGTCTTTCATAACGCGGATCATGCTGGCCTCGAATCGGCCATGCACCGCGCGATCGCCTTGTGGTTTGCCTATCCCGACGATTTCCGCGAACTGATGATCCATGGCATGAAATGTGACTACTCCTGGTGTCGGCCGGGTCAGGATTATTTGAACATCTATGATCTGATCCGTTGCAAGTAACTGCCTCCAAACGTCTAACTACTCCATAGGAGAACCCTACGCATGAGTCAACTTCCGGAATACGTCGATGGCCTGCCCAACATTTGCGGCTCGGAATCCTTGATTGAACAAACCGTGCGCGCCAGCGCTAAGCAGCCGGTATTCCTGCCTCAGAGCCGAGTGGACTTTGGCCACATTCGCGCCGCTTGTGCTATTGCTTTGCACATGCATCAACCGTTGATTCCGGCGGGCGGTCATGATTTGCAGACGGCGGGCATGATCAGTAACCTCAAGTATATGATGGACAATCAGGGGATTGGCGATAATTACAACGCCCCGGTTTTCCATTGGTGCTACAAACGTATTGGCGAATTCGTTCCGCAACTGATCAGCGAAGGTAAGGAACCGCGCGTGATGCTGGAGTACTCCGGTACGCTGTTTCATGGTTTGCGCGACATGGGTTTGCATGATGTCTTCGATGCGCTTAAGAACGCGACCTGCAACCCGGATTTTCGACGGGGCGTGGAGTGGCTGGGCTGTCCCTGGGGGCATGCGGTGGCGCCTTCGACCCCGGCGCAGGATTTCCGCTTGCACGTCAAGGCGTGGCAGCATCATTTTGCCGCCATCTTTGGCCTGGAGGCGCTGGAGCGAGTGCACGGCTTCTCGCCTTCGGAAATGGCGCTGCCTAATCACCCTGATACGGCTTATGACTACATCAAGACCTTGGTGGACTGCGGTTTTCAATGGGTATTAGTGCAAGAGCACACCGTGGAGCAGCCGGAAAATGGCTGGGGGCCGGAGAAAAAGCATCTGCCCCATCGGTTGGTCTGCACCAATTCCAAGGGCGAAACGGTCAGTATCATTGCCGTGATCAAGACCCAGGGCAGCGACACCAAGTTGGTGGCACAAATGCAACCCTATTACGAAGCCAAGGGACTGTCGCGCTGGGAACTGGCCGGCAAATCCGTGCCGCCGCTGGTTACCCAGATCGCCGATGGCGAAAATGGCGGCGTAATGATGAACGAGTTCCCAGGCATGTTCTTCCAAGTCATGCATGAGGCCTCCGGGTCAGATGTGCCGATGATGAACGCCACTGAATATCTGGAGCACCTGTTTGCAATGGGCATTAAGGAAAGCGACCTGCCTGCCCTGCAGCCGCTGTTGCAGAAGCGAATCTGGGATCGGTTCAAACCTGGCGACGGTCCAGAGAAGCTGGAACAAACCATCGCTGAACTCAAAAAGGAGGACGGTCGCTTCCACATGGAGGGCGGCAGTTGGACCAATGATATTTCCTGGGTGCGCGGCTATGATAATGTCCTCGGTCCCATGGAAAAAGCGAGTTCCCTTTTCTATGAAAAGGTGCTGAAACCGAAAGTGCCGACGACTGATCCGCATTACCGCAATGCGCTTTTTTATCTGATGTCCTCGCAGACCAGTTGTTACCGGTACTGGGGACAGGGGTTGTGGACCGATTATGGTCGTGAAATCTGTCGGCGGGCCAGCGCCATTGCTGAGAGTATTTAGCCACTCTGCATATCATTCATTCCCCTCGCCCGCTTGTTGGAGAGGGAAATGAATGCATCGCTCTGAATCGTTTTATGAGGGGCGAAGTTGGATTTATCATGATAAAAATATTGGATTAGCGGAGATGCAGTTATCTATTGCATCGGCTGCGATCCGCTTACAGGAGGAGGCTGAATCATGGCGGATACACTCTACCATGCGCTAGTGCTGAATCTTCATCAACCGCACGGTAATCTGGAACATCTGCTGCAGCACAACGAGTGGGAAGCACGGGAAATTCTGTTCGCCACGGACCGCATTCCCCGATCGCTGGTCGATTATCCTGACGTGGGTCGGGTCCACCTAGCCCTGTCAGCGACCTTGTTGGAAACCTTGACGCATTCAGACTTTCAGAGTCGCGCCTACGGCATTGTGGATTGCAGCGCGCTGATCTGGAACCTGTGCAACAGCCCGACGATTAACATGTTGGGCACTGCTTACTATCACCCGGTCATGCCGCTGATTCCGCCGGCAGACTGGCCGGCCCAAGTGGAGCGATGGCGGGGATTTGCCCGTCGGCTTTTTTATAACAGCGACTTCCAGGGATTCTGGCCGCCGGAAATGGGTTTTTGCATGGAAATGATCCCGTTGCTGCGGCGGATGGGCTATCGCTATGTGCTGGTGGATAGCGAGCATGTTCAGCCAGTCGGGTCGATGCGCTGGGAGGAAGTGCGCTATCAGCCACATATCGCGCGCTACGGCGGCGAGGAGATGATCGTGATTGTACGCGATCGCGATCTGTCAAATGCCCAAGAATCGGGTATGGAGTTTGACTGGTTTAACAAGGAAGTTCGGGAGCGCACCAAGAATTGCGACTTCACGCCTTTAATTACCACTTGCAGCGATGGACAGAACGGCGGCTGGTTCCGCAATGTCACGCCGGGCAGTAACTTCTGGGATGCCTTCTATAAGCCGCTCATGGATAGGGCGCGGATCAGTCAGGACGCCATCCAGCCGATCTTTATCGAGGAGTATCTGGACCGGTTTGGCGCGACAGGCGAAGTGACGGTTGGCCCAGGGGCCTGGAATACCGGGTGGCATCATGGTAACGATTTTGTGCAATGGACCGGAACCCAAGCGCAAAAGGATGCATTGACCCGAGTAGACGAGGTGAGCCAGGCGGTGCATG
>JAGRHM010000563.1 GCA_020445005.1 Candidatus Competibacteraceae bacterium
TGTTCATCGTCGCCGGACTGCTCTACCGACGCCTGGGGACGACGCGCTTTCAGCGATTGGGCGGTCTATTTGAAACTGCGCCGTTGCTGGGGCTAACCTTTCTGGTGGTAGTATTGGGCAGCATCGCTATGCCGGGCACGCCTGGGTTTGAGGCAGCGCATCTGGCTTTGGAAGGATTGCTGGAAACCCAAGGTTGGGGGATCGCCACGCTGGCGGCGGCGGGCAATGTGCTGGCCGCCGGTTACTTGCTATGGGCGTATCAGCGCATCTTTCTCGCCCGCCATCCACGGGGCGCAGCGCCACTTCTCGCTGATCTCCGCCACCGGGAATTGCTGATGGCTGGCCTGCTCTGCGCGGTAATGATTGGCGTTGGACTCTACGCCGATCCGTGGATCAAACGCATTGACGGTGCGGTGGATGCGACTGCGCATCGACTGGAGGCGGCCATCGACTTGCAGCACCTGAAGACCGGACAAAAAGATGATGTCAATCGGCTATGAAGAGTAATAAGCAACGTCGCCAGGAGATCAAAGCGCAACGATTACGCCGCATGGCCAAGCAGGCCCGTGCGATTCACGCCCGGCCCATTGACCGCCCAATCGGAACCGTTGGAGTCACTCTCAAGCCGGTTGCGGGCTACAACCAGCTACAGTATTCCCGACTTTGTTCAGCGCGGCTATTATCAGGATCGGCCTTTTCAGTGTAAGGATTGTGGTAAGGCGGAAATCTGGACGGCGGCGCAACAACAATGGTGGTATGAAGAGGCGCAAGGTGATGTATGGATAACAGCGATACGATGTCGCGCTTGTCGCCGACAAGAACGGGCGCGCAGAACCGAGGCCCGGCGCATTCATCAAGAGGGACTGGCGCTGAAGCGGACGCAACGGTTGCCAGATTTGGAAACACTGATGCTCGGAAACTAAATTGATCGCCGGCCTATCTAATACGCCTGATCTCGTGTAAAATAAAAACAGTTGTCTTTTTTATGTGAAATAATCAGGAGGTCCATTATGATTACCGACAGCACCGCAGTCAGTTTCAACGCATGGACAAGCAGCAGGATGGGCATTCAGGTTGGAACCAACCTGATGGATCAAAGCGCGCAAACAATCGCCCAGCAATCCGTGACAGCGACCGATTCCTCGGGAAATCCATCGTCGCGCGCTTCCGACGGCGATCTGATAGGAGCTATGGTTCAACAGGGGATCGGGCTTTATCAGGTACAGGCCAGCGTCAAGGGCCTTGAAATCGCCAATAAAACCCTGGACAGCTTGTTCCGAATCACGGCCTGAAGGACGAACGCGCAGCCTCCACTTCGACAGAATAAGGATAGCGTTTGATTTCCACTACTTGATCTACGGGCTTCAGGTCGCAATTCGTGCCTGGCAGCAAACGGGCATCCTTGGGAAAAGTCTGGTTGACAGCGACAGGATAATAGTGGCTCTACTGGTCCAAGCCGCGTAGCACCTTGCGTTGCATCAACCAGACAATGCCTTGAGAGTTGCGTATCATGGACACATTCACTGAGGGCCATTCCTAATGGATCTATTGTCTTTCGATGCCGAACCACTGTTTTTCGACTCTCCGCCCACGGACGAAGTCGCTCAATTGCTCGAAAAAGCTGCGCAAAATTATGGTAACGAGCAAGCGGAAACCGATTTGCAGCGCGCCTATCATTTAGCGCCAGACCACCTCATGGTGTTGGTCGCTCTCTTTCGCCATTACGTTTATCAACAGCGATTTCTGGAAGCTCTGGCGATCAGCCAACAAGCACGGGAGGTCATTCGGCAATCACTGGACTTGCCTCACGATTGGCGCAATCTCAGTGAAGCTTATCTATCCGGCGGCGACAAGAGCATGGTCATGGTGCGTTGCTATTTATTCTGCCTCAAAGGCGAAGCTTATCTATATGCTCGACTTGGCGAGCTGGAGAAGGCGACCGCCATACTGGAAAAGATCATCGAAATCGATGGCCAGGATCACCTAGGAGCCGTCGCCTTGCTGGCGGTGGTCAACGGCCAGGAGCACATGCAAACATCTCTTTAGAACACTCCTGATAGTAGTAGGACTGAACGCGATTTACGCCACCTGATCCAGACCAGCCCCCAATTAGTTTGAGAGGAATGATCATTATGACGGATAAAGTCATAGCAGGCACCAAAATCCCCTGCCGGGTCTGCCGGACGCTGGATGTTGGGGACTTCTCGCTCCTGCATCAACTCACTTGGTTTAATATGGCTGTTCACAGCAATGCCGAGTATGCCAAGGACACCTGGTTCAAGGAACGCTCCCTGGCCGGGCCGGTCATTTTTGCGGTTGCCGACGGTCTGGTCCACCATGCTGATAATATCGCTGAACTTCTAGCCCAGGACGGCTATGAAATTTATGCGTATCTGGGCGTCGACCAAATGAAGATCACATCTCCCGTATTGTTTGGGGATACCCTCAGAGCAGAGGCTGAAGTGGTGGATCTTCGCCCCACCAAACAATCGAAAAAGTTCTTATTTGTCTATAAAAACAGGATCTATAATCAACGGGATCAACTGGTGATTGGATACCAAACGACTATGATGGTCACCAAGAAAAACTAACGCGCGCACCAATAAAAAAGCCCTCGCCAATGTTGGCTAAGGGCTTGATTTAATGGTGGGCCGTGTCCGATTCGAACGGACGACCAACAGATTAAAAGACTTCAAAGTATCCCTATCCGCTAATTCTCATCACCTACCGTTTTTTCTCTTTTTGCCAGATAATCAAGCGCAAAGCGCGGTTAGCCTTACCCGGCAATTCTCATCAAGACCCGGTTTTTCCTTGCACGATTACGCAGGAATTACGCAGACGGGCCGGGCGAGTCCGTAGAAAGGAAGGGCAGAACCCGATACCACAAGTGCGAGATAGGGCGTGACTCGGGCTACGCTGAACGACTCCACGCCGATACAAGCCGTTCAGGGAGCGGGCTCTACCCATTTGATCAATCGACAAGCACAGGGGGGAGAGTAGGCGTTGCTGGCGTTGCCGGTTCCGACAAGCAAGCCAGATCTGGACTATCGCCGCCGATACCCGGAGCAAAATGGATTTCTACAGGTTGCCGCGTCCCTGGATAAAAAAATACAACCCGCTGCGATGACGCCAGCGGTTTTTTTGTTGCCGGTTTCAATCCGGCCAATAATCGCCGGTGATCTCTTCTACAGTGAACGGGCATTGTTCCGGGAAGGCAGTTAAGGGTAAGCTGGTTTCACCGGCGGCCTTTCGCCTTGCACTGGGATAAATCTCGGTCAGCAGACCCGCCAATTGGGGGCGCAAACTGGGACTGTCTTTAATCTGCCAAGTGATTTGGTCGCGTCCATTGGCGATAGAGAGCCGCCAACTGGTTCCCTGCCGTTCCGGCTGATACCGCCATTTCAGCAAGTGCATGGTGACGTTCAGTAGGTAGCTTCTCAGTGCGTTCCTATCCCGCCGTCCCATGCTTTCAACCTCTTCAATCAGATGCTCAGTGTCCAGCGCAGATAACGCACCTTGGCGTAGTAAATCCGCCTGCTGTTGTGTCCACAGATAGAAGTCGGTTTCATAGATCGCTGTGTTCATACCGTTCGCCTCCTGTGTGTCTATTTACCGCCCAGGTTCAGCACCAGGCTGAACGCCTCCCCTTGGTGGTCGAGGGGTTGGGTGGGCTTGCCCCAGGCGCGGTCCAGTAATTCTTGCGCCGCCCGAACCCGGCAACTCGCCTCCTTTGTTTCGTCGCGCATGAGATTGACCAAGGTTTCGATGGCCTCTTTGGTGTACTCACGGGCCAAGGTGCGGATTTCCGCCAAGCGCTTGGGCATCCCGTTCTGATTGCCGCTGTGACCCTTCAACCAGCGGCCTTTCTCGTCGCGTTCTACCGGCATGGCGCGTGATACTCCCGTGCTTTTAGGTCGATCTATGATACTCAAGGAACGTGAGTTTTGTTAAGTAGGAATCAACCCATTGAAGCAACGGAAGCCTGTTTAAGAATCTTGCGCACGGTCGTTTCTCCGCAACCGACACGCCGGGCAATTTCGCGGCCTGAGACGCCTTGGCGGTGCAGTTCCAGAATGCGCCGGTCTCTTTCTGCTCGTGTTGCTTCTTTCTCGACAGACACAGAAGGGGGAGTTCCCGCCGTACTCTCTTCTGTGTCTGTCGATTCGCTGGCGGGCGTTGCGGTTGCTGCTGGCGTCGGTTGCGTTGCGGTCGGCATGACCAGCGCCGCCGATAGCAATCGTTCAGCAACCGTTGAAATGGGTTCACTGCGTTCAGCCGCTATGCGGTCTATCTGGCGACGCAGTTCAGAGGGTAGCCAAAAGACGGTCTGGATATACCC
>JAGRHM010000564.1 GCA_020445005.1 Candidatus Competibacteraceae bacterium
CGACCAGTTCCCGGAACTCTTCCAAAGTCCCCAGTTCCGGCAGGATGCTCTTATGGCCGCCTTCCGCCGCGCCAATCGCCCAGGGACTGCCGACATCGTCGGGACCGGGGGTGAGCGTGTTGTTCTTGCCCTTGCGGTTGACCCGGCCAACCGGATGAATCGGCGGGAAGTACAGCACATCAAAGCCCATCGCCGCCAGGCGCGGCAGCCAGGCTTCGCAGTCCTTGAACGTTCCGTGCTTGCCGGGCACCGGGCTGCACGAGCGCGGAAACATTTCGTACCACGTACTGAACCGGGCGCGTTCATCGTCGGCGACGACGCCCAGTATCTTGTCGTAACTGAGCGCCAGCGTGCGATCGGCCTGGTGGAACATGACGTGCGCCAATTCCTCGTCCAGACCCAACTGGCGGCGGTGTTGCAATTCCTGCTCGCCGACCAGTTCTTTGGCGCGCTGGATCAGCCACTGGCCGTCTGCGCCCGCCACCCGTTGCCCCGCTTTGCCCACCAGTTCCGCGCCGATGCGTAGCGACAGAGCAATGTCTTCAGCCTGCTCCCAACGGCCCAGATCGTGCCGCCAGGATTTGAAGTGATCGACCCAGGCGAGAACCGTGTATTCATAGCGGCCAATCTCGGTTATTTTGAACTCGCCGCGCCAGCGATCATTAACCAGAAAACGCATCGGCGTTTCCTGCCAGGCGGTCTCGCCAACTTTACGGTATTGCAGAACACAGGACAGGGAATCGTGACCGTCGGTAAACGCATCCGCTTCGACCACCACGCTTTCCCCGACTGTGCGCTTGATCGGGAAGCGGCCACCGTCGATTTTCGGGTTGACGCCTTCGATGATGATGCGCTTGCGACCATCTGCTGCGACGTTGGGCCCTTCCGGAACCGGCGCAGATTCCTCGGCGGGTTGTTGAGCCATCGCCGGTTTGCTGGCCTCCGCCACAACTGGGGTCGCTCTCGGCGCTGGCGCGGACGGCTGGACGGTAGCGGCCACGGACTTGCTGACGCTGCTTGCCGCTTCCTTCTTCGTTTCTGAGGCGGGCGAGGTGATGATCGGCTTCCTGTCATCCACCACGGTCTTTTTGGACATGCGGGTTATCCTCGGTTGTGCTGGCTGGAATGTTCGTTGGGTTTTTATTGCGTATCTTTATCTCCCCTTTATTATGACGGTTTTTTGCGGCTGACCCAAACCTTGTACCGACGGGGACGCCGCCCGCGCCTGAGGATGCTGACTGATGACTGAATTACAACGGATTATCGAAGACGCTTTTGAACGCCGCGCTGAACTTGATCCGACCACCGCCCCGGCAGCGCTGGGTGAAGCGGTGGAAGAAACGCTCGGCCTGCTGGAAACCGGCCAGGCGCGGGTAGCGGAACCGCGCGATGGCGCCTGGATCGTCAACCCGTGGTTAAAGAAAGCGGTGCTGCTGAGCTTTCGTTTGAACGACAGTGTGATCATCCGCGATGGTTACACTAACTATTTTGACAAGGTTCCACCCAAGTACGCTGAATATGGGGAAAATGACTTTTTGGCGGCAGGCGTTCGCGTAGTCCCGCCCGCCGCCGCCCGGCGTGGTTCCTACATCGCCTCGGGCGTCGTACTGATGCCTTCATACGTCAATATCGGCGCGTATGTGGGCTCCGGGACCATGGTCGATACCTGGGCCACAGTCGGTTCCTGCGCGCAGATTGGCAGGAATGTCCACTTGTCCGGCGGGGTCGGCATTGGCGGCGTGCTGGAACCTCTGCAAGCCAGTCCCACCATTATCGAGGATGATTGTTTCATTGGCGCGCGTTCAGAAGTCGTTGAGGGTGTCATTGTGGAGCGCGGTTCGGTGGTTTCAA
>JAGRHM010000001.1 GCA_020445005.1 Candidatus Competibacteraceae bacterium
GCCTGGTGCATATTGAGCAGGGTTTATTAACAGTGCCCGATCATCCGGAGTTGCTGGCGTTGCGCAAACAGGTGAAGACGCGGCTGGCTGAGCAGCAACGCCAGGCGGATGAAGAGGCACGGCAGCGGCGTGAGGCTGAGGCGCGGTGGCAGGCGGAAGAAGCCGAGCGCCGTAAAACTGAAAAAATCCGCTTGCAGACAGCGGCTGAGCAACGGTGGCAGGAAGCCGCGCAGCATTTAGCGCAGGCAGTGGAAGCCCAGCGAAAAGGGGAGTATGCGGCCAGTGCGGAGTTAATTGATCAGGGCTTGACGGTTGCGCCGGACCATGGGGGGTTGCTGCGACTGCGTCAGGAGGTTGAACACGGGATCGCCGAAGAGAAAGCCCGGCAAGAGCGGGAAGCCGCACAACGGTTGCAGGCTGAGCAGTTTTTGGCGCAAGCCCAGAATCACTTCACAGAAGGGACATTGGAAATCAGTTTGGCCCATGTCGAGCAAGGTTTATTGGTGGTGCCCGATCATCCGGAGTTACTGGCATTGCGCGAACAGGTGAAGACGCGAATTGCTGAGCAGGCGCGGCAACAGGCGGAAGCTGTCAAGCGCCAGCAGGAAGAGGCAGCACAGCAACAGACAACAGAAACAGAACGGCAGAAGGTCGAGCAGGCGCGGCAACAGGCAGAACTGGCCCAGCGTCGGAAGGAGACTGACCAGTATCTGACGCGGGCCGTCGAGTTGCAGAACAAAGGCGAACAGACCGCCAGCTTGCAACAGATCGAGGAAGGTTTAGCGTTGATACCGGACCATGAAGGCTTGACGCGCTTGCGCCATAAGGTAAGCACCGAAATCGTCGCGCAACAACGCCAGCAGGCCGAGCAAGAGCAACGTGAACGAGAGATCACCAATTTGCTTGAACAGGCGGAAGTACATATGAAGGCATGGCGTTTAACGACGCCTGTGGGAAACAATGCGGAAGAGACCTATCAGCAGGTGCTCAAGCTGGATGTGGGTAATGTTGAAGCCCTTGCGGGATTGAAACGAATTGCCGAAGGGTATCTGCAAATGGCGCAAAAACGGCGGTCAGCAGGAATGTTGTCAGATAGTTTAACATTTATTGAGAAAGGCTTGGAAGTAATTCCAAATCACGCAGAGTTATTGCGCCTGCGGGAGGAGGTGCGTGCCAAAGGGTCGGAGGTGCAACAGCGCCTGGAACAACAGCAGTTGGATCGGCAAAAAGAAAAAACAAAGCGCCAGGACAGGACTGCCACCGTGCAGCCCCCTACTCAAGCTATTCCACAAGCGAAGCGCAAGCTTGCCACCGCAAAGGCTAATGCTGCTAAGAACCGCCGTTGCGATAGCATCTTAAGCCGTCTGACGCTTGGAGAGTCCGTTTCAAACGAAGACCACATCTTCATGACCAAGGAGTGCCGATAATGAGTAAGACAATGTTTCGCAAAATGACAGAACAAAGCCGTCGTTGGATTCCTTTAGCACTGGCTGTTGCTCTCGGCGCATGCACTACCACTCCTGCACCACCTCCATCTAAGGTTGCCCAACCGGTTCCGGTGCTGCCTTTTGAAGAGGCCATGTTAAAGGCAGCGAATGATCTGTTTACCAAAGCGCAGTGGTCATCGGACGACCCTGTGTCTGCAGGCAAACATACCCTGCTTATCGATCCCCTAGTTGACGGAATGACTGGATACCAGTCAACCGCCACTCTATCGATGCAATCCCGCATTGAACAACTGGTGCGCGACCAGTATCCCCAGTTCGATGTGCAACCTTTCCTGGCCTCCAATGTCGACCAGTCTCCGATCGTCCTTGTCGGGACCTTTACCCCCATCAATCGCGAAGGAAAAACGGAAGGAACCCGGGAAGCCTATCGTATTTGTCTGGCGTTGACCGATCTAAAATCAGGTACGATCGTAAGCAAGGGCGTCGCTCGCGCAAAAATAGAAGGCGTTGATGCAACCCCGACCCGCTACTTCCGTGACAGTCCAGCCTGGACCAAAGATCCAGCTATCGAGGGCTATATCAAGACATGCCAGGGAACCAAGCCAGGAGACCCGATCAATTCGGTCTACGTCAACCGGATTAAAGCGGCAGCGCTCATCAGCGAGGCTATCGAAGCCTACAATGAGGGAAAATACCAGCAGGCGCTCGACCGGTACACAGAAGTGTTGCGATCGCCTGAAGGCGATCAATTGCGCACGTATAACGGCATTTATCTGGCCAACTGGCAGTTGGGCCACCGTTCTGCGGCAGCCGAATCTTTCGGCAAGATAGTGGATTATGGTCTCGCCAACCAGAAGCTAGCCATGAAGTTTTTGTTCAAACCTGGATCGACAGGTTTTTTGCCGAATCCCCGGATCGCCGCACCCTATCCGCTCTGGCTGAATCAGATTGCGACACACACGGCGAAACGCAACACCTGCCTCGAAATCGCCGGCCACACCAGTCCTACCGGACCACAACCGTTCAACGAACGCCTGTCATTGCGACGAGCCGAATCTATCCAGCAACGCCTGAAATCTCAAAATCCGCAACTTAGCAAGCGCACCATCGCTATCGGTAAAGGTTCTCGCGAGAATCTGGTAGGCACAGGGGCGGATGATCTCAGCGATGCGCTCGACCGCCGGGTCGATTTTCAGGTCATTGACTGCCGTGCTCCTGGCTCATCGCCAACAATTTAGGTAAATGAAGCCGACCTCACAGCAAGCTGCGGGGTATCAGGCTTTAGCCTTCAGGTCTGGCAAGTTGTAGGGGAACTTATCAGGTAATAAATTAATTTATATGTGAATTATCTGTAATTCAGGCTAATCGATGTTCCAGTACCGGAAACTGCTGGCGAACGCTTTCCAGAAAAGCCTGATCCAGTTTACCCAGCGCCACGCCCGGCCCCGCGCATAACCGGTCGAGAATCAACCCCCACGGGTCGACCAGCAGACTGTCGCCGAAGGTTTCCCGGCCATTGTCATGCCGTCCGCCCTGTGCCGAAGCAATCACATAACACTGATTTTCAATCGCCCGCGCGCGCAGCAGGATTTCCCAGTGAGCAGCGCCGGTTGCCGCAGTGAACGCCGCCGGTAACGCCAGCAAGTCCATGCCTTGCGCGGACATCGCGCGAAATTGCTCTGGAAAACGCAAATCGTAGCAGACCGCCAGCCCCAGCCGACCGAATGGCGTATCTGCCACAACGTAGTGATCGCCGGGCGCAATCGTCGCCGACTCCGTATAGCATTCGGCGCTGTCCGGCAACTGCACATCAAACAGATGCACCTTGTCATAGCGGGCCGCCTGGCGGCCCCGGTCATCAAACAACAGACAAGCCGCGCGCACCCGCTGATGATCAGCGCCGCTCTGGAGTGGAATCGTTCCGCCTACCAGCCATAACCGGTGCCGCGCCGCCTGCTCAGCCAGAAAAGCCTGAATGGGGCCATCGCCTGCCGCTTCTCGAATCGCCAGCTTGTCGCTTTCCCGACGACCCATCAGGGCAAAATTTTCCGGCAATACCGCTAACCGCGCGCCGCGTCGCACCGCCTCGGCCAGTAAATCGGCGGCGGTCGCCAGATTGGCGGCCACATCTGACTCGGAAACCATTTGAATAGCGGCCAGAATGGACATCAGCAATCACCTCGATTCAATTGTCGCTCGCAAACCCGTGCCGGATTGGCTCCGGGGATGTTTCAGCCGGTATTTGCCGCGGCTCAAGCACCGGATCGTCCCACGAACCGGTTAAGCGGTACTGATATTGGGTCGCCTGTTCAATGCCCTTTTGCAGCAGGCGTTCCGCGACGAAGACCGCCGCGCCCGCGGCGGGTCCGCCCACGATGGCGCCCGCGACGGGTAACGCGACGCCCAGTTGTGGCGTCACCGTGATGTGTTGGTCGTAATCGCGGTCGCGCAAACCCACCCGTCCCCGGATTTCAATCTGCGCGGCCGGCGCGTCAATATTCAGATTATCCGTGCGCGCTTGACCGTTTTTGAAGACAAACTCACCGCTGATGCGATCAAAGCTGGTGCCGGGTTGAAAGAGATCGCTGAAATCCAGGCTCAGGCGACGACTTAGATTCTGGACGCTGAACAGGCCCAGCATGCGGCCCAGACCGGGATTGATTTCCAGCAATTGACCGGGACCGATTTCGAAGCCGAGCGTACCGGAGATCCGCTCCAGCGCAAAATCCGGCAACCCCGCCGCCCATTCCGCATCCAGGCGGGCTTTGGTGGGGCCACGGGCAATGCCGGATTCCGGATAGCCAAAGACCGCCAGCGTGTCACCCAGCGCTGGACTGCGGAACTCTGCCGTGATCCGGGAAGCTTGACGGTCGCCGTTCCACCACCATTCCCCATCGGCATCAATTTGTTGCTGCGCGGAACGCAATTCAATTCCGGATAAGCGGACGCCGTTGAAGCGGGGTGTGATGGCCAGCCGCAAGCGGCCCAGCGCCTGGTCGTTCAGGCGCAGATCAGCCGCCGTCAAGGTCAGAGGAGGCAGTTGACAAGGGTTGGCCGCGGCAGTCGGTTTAACCCGCGAGGCGCGATTGCCATCATCGGTAGCCCGTTGTATCCACAAGCGCTGCAATGCGATGTTCAACGGTCGCGCCGGGGTGGGGCGATCCGGAACGGTCGCCTGTCCGGCCAGGGCCTCGCTGTCCAAGGCGACTTGCAGTCCCTGCGGGTCGCGATGGGCGCGAATCGTCACGCCGTCGAACGATTGACCGGCGACCACCCATTGGCCAATCCGCGCTTCCAGATGACTCACGACCGCCAAGGGATTCAGATCGGCATCAGACGACGCGCCCGACGCCCTGCGACATCCTGCGCTGCCCTCCCCGTTCTGGCCGGGGGAGGAGCGATCAACCGGCGCAGCCCAGGTCCAGCGCGGCAAGTCGGCGACAATGGCCAGACCCCGTTTATCGGGGAGTCGCGCCGGGCCAGCGCCGATGCGCAATTCGCCGCGTTCGAAGCGGGGCGTGTCCAATAATCCCGCCAACTCCACAAGCGCCTGCGTCTCCGGTGCATAGTCGAGCGCCACGACTGAACGGTCGCGCTCAACCGGTCTCACCGTGATGCGCAGCGGGCGGGACTCTCCCGCCGTCTTACCCAGTGGCGCGGGCAGATTGATGGCGACGCCTCGCAGATCCGAACGCAGTTCCAGAGAGAACGCCGATTCCTGTTCCCGACGATGGGTGGGAACAACCAGCGCCGCTTTCCAGTCACTAACGCCGGTTATTTGTGATTTCAGCGCCGCGGCTGCAGATGGTCCGGCTAATGCCGCCAAACCCAGTTTTCCAGCGATTTGCGTTCGCAATTCACGATCCGCCAGCTCCAGATCGAGCCGGATCGGGGCGTCGCGCCACAACGCTTGCACATCGCGAATTTCCAGACTGGTTTCCG
This sequence comes from Candidatus Competibacteraceae bacterium, assembly GCA_020445005.1. Lineage (GTDB taxonomy): Bacteria > Pseudomonadota > Gammaproteobacteria > Competibacterales > Competibacteraceae > UBA2383. Next base: position 5,391 of record JAGRHM010000001.1, read on the forward strand.
TGAAATGCGCTGTGCCCCGCAATCGATCCAGCGCCACCTTCCGAGCTGGCAACGTCACATCGTTATCCAGCAACCCGACTCGTCCGCGCACTTGGCCGGGGCGGCCATCGGTCGGCAGGGTCAAGGCGAGATCAAGCGTACTGACGCCGCCAATCTGCAAATCCGGCAAATCTTCATGCAGTTCGCGGCCAACCGGACTGTCTCGCAATGCTTGCCACATGCTGGCGCCGGGACCTTTGGCTCGTCCCTGCACCTCTACGACGACTTTGGAAAGATCGGCAATCCGGGTCGTCGCCTCTTCCAGCCGTCCATCCAGTAACTGGCCGCTGCGCGCTTCGACAGTAAGTCCGCGATTGCGAAAGCGGACCTCAGCCTGCAGGCGCTCCAGGCGCGGCCAGCCCGGCGCATAATCCAGTACGGCGTTCTCCACTTGAAAGCGGGTTTCAAATAGTCCCTCATCCCGGTCAAAGGGAAAGGCGGCTGGAGGACCCCGGAAAATCAACTCGCCGGTCGCAACCCGGCCATCCACCAGCGCCCGGTCCAGCCAAGCGACGCCTTGCGGCGGAATGACGGCGACCGGCAAATAACGCCAAGCCTGCTTGACCTGCACGTCATGATAATGACCCTGGATATCCAGCGCCGGCCCGCCATGATCCGGAACAATGACGCTGCCCCAGAATCGCCCGTTGAGATCGGCGTTGGCCAGTTCGAGACCCGCGCTGTCGAGATGCAGGCCCTCGGGAGAACGCCGCCAGGCGACCGTTCCGTTCAGCGTGTTAAGAATGATCGGCGCACGCAACAAGCCCGCCGTATCCACCTGGACCGTGCGGCAGTTCAATGCAACCTGACCCTGCCCCGGCGTAAATGTCAGCCGTCCGGTGACGTTATCGAAACCGGGCAGGCCGTGGGTCGAATCCACGCTGAACCCCTGCAGGGCAACGGCGAGCTGGTAGGTTCCGGCCACCGGATCGGCGCTCAGCGTGATTTCCGGCAAGTGACCGCGTGGGTTTAATGGGTTCAACCATTGACGGGCCGTTTCGCTCAGCCAGGGCATTGCCCAGGCTAATAAATACTCCGCGCGCAGATTGCGAACGATAGCCTGCCAGCCTGCGCTGGTTTGCGTCGCTTCGAATTCGGTCGGCGAATGCACCTCAGTCGCGCCCGCTGCGGCCTGGATTTGCCCGCGCAAGCGCCAACCGCGTTCGGCAGTTCCTTGATCGTCCAGCGGCGACCGTTCGACCGTCAGCTCCAAGCGTCCGCCGGGAGGCGTGGGTAAATCAGCGGTCAAGGCCAGCCGCCGGCCGCCAGCCGCATCCTGGAGACGCAGGTAGGGTTGCAACAGTTGCCAGGCGAAGCCGTCGGATCGGCGCAGCGTCACCTGTTCGCCGACCAGATCGAGTTGCCGCAGGTCAAACAGCGGGTGAGCGACTGCGGTCGTTAGCGCCGGTTTGTTCTCGTCCGGGGGGACGCTGGCGGGAGCGAAGAACCGGGATAGCCCATCCGGTCCCGGCTCCAGGGTGACGCTGGCGCCTTCCAGGCGGATGCGTCCGACCACCGGTCGCCATTCCTGCAGGGAGCGCCACAGATTCAAGGTAATGGCCGCCTGTTTGAAATAGGCCAGAGTGTCCTGCCGCCCAGGATCGTCCAGACTCACCCCGCGCAACGCCAGCGCCAGACGCCCGCCATCCAGGGTCGCGGTTACGGCCTCGATGCGCACGGGCAGATGCAAAGCATCACCCAACGCGCTGGCGAGATCGTCACGATAGTCGTTCAGGCGCGGGAGGACCCACCACTGACCAAACGCCGCCAGCAACAGGAGCGGCAACAACAGCGTGAGCAGCAGCCGCCGGGTCCAGCGCAAGGTGCGGCGCGTGCGACTGGTGGACACGAAGAATGCATTCCGGATGCGGCAGTTTTCCAATTTTCCTTGATTGCGCGTTTCAGGCGGCAGATTCACATTAACACCACATCATATTGTTCGCGGCTGTACAGCACTTCCGCCTGAAATTTGATGGGTATCTCAATGAACGCCTCCAGTTGCGCGACGCTGTGCGACTCCTGATCCAGCATGACATCCACTACATCCGGCGCAGCCAGCACCACAAACTGACGCGGCGCGTACTGCCGGGTCTCACGCAACAGTTCGCGGAAAATTTCATAACATATTGTCTCCGCCGTCTTGATGGAGCCGCGTCCATCGCAGAGCGGACAGGGTTCGCATAGAATCTGTCCCAGACTCTCGCGGGTGCGCTTGCGCGTCATTTCCACCAGACCCAGAGGCGACACTTGGGAAATATGGCTTTTGGCGCGATCTTTCTCCAGATGTTTCTCCAGCGCCTTGAGTACGGCCTGGCGGTGTTCCTCGCTGGCCATATCAATGAAATCCAGAATAATAATTCCGCCCAGGTTGCGCAGCCGCAATTGCCGGGCAATTGCCGCCGCTGCTTCCAGGTTGGTCTTGAAAATCGTCTCTTCCAAATTACGGTGTCCGACGTAGGCGCCGGTATTCACGTCAATCGTGGTCATGGCTTCGGTCTGGTCGACCACCAGATAGCCTCCCGATTTCAAATGGACTTTCTTGCCCAGCGCCCGCTGGATTTCATCATCGATGCCATACAACTCGAAAATAGGCCGCTCGCCGGGATAGTGCTCCAGGCGCGACACCATCTCCGGCACAAATTTTTCGGCGAACTGCAACATGCGCTGACTGGTCTCGCGGGAATCGATGCGTACCTTCTCCACATTATCGCCGACGAAATCGCGCAGCACCCGCAGCACCAGCGGCAGATCCTCGTATAGCGCTATGATGCCGCTGGTTTCGCAGATGCGGTCCTGAATGGAGCTCCATAAGCGTTGCAGAAATTGCATATCAGCGCGTAATGCCCAAGCCTCTGCGCCTTCCGCTGCGGTGCGCACGATATAGCCGCCGCCGAATTCGGCGCGGAAGGCGTTAACCACCTCTTTTAAGCGTTGCCGCTCGCGTTCGCCGTCGATTTTGACGGATACGCCCGCTACGTCGGAATCGGCCAGGAATACCAGAAACCGGGATGGCAAGGTAATGTGCGTCGTCAACCGCGCGCCCTTGGTGCCGATCGGGTCCTTGATCACCTGCACGACCAGTTCCTGACCCTCGCGCACCAGGTCGGTAATAACCGGCGCTGTTCCGTTAGCGGTAGTTGGAGTGGCCGTTTCGGACAGGCAGGACTCCAGTCGGCATTCGGGGCGAATATCGGAAACGTGCAGGAACGCCGCCCGCTCCAGGCCGATGTCCACGAATGCCGCCTCCATGCCCGGCAGCACCCGGGCGACCCGGCCCTTATAAATATTGCCGACCAAGCCGCGCCGGCCCGCTCGTTCGATCAGGATTTCCTGGAGAACGCCGTTCTCGACCACCGCAACCCGGGTTTCGCGGGGCGTTACGTTGATCAAGATTTCGTCGCCCGTGCCGCCTTCGGCGCGTGTGGTCATACCTCAGATTCCATTGAAATTAAAGTTTATTTTTTATAAATTTAAGTGGAATTCGCGCAGCAATTCCGCGGTTTCAAACAGCGGCAGGCCCATGACTCCGGAGTAACTGCCACGCAATTCTGCGATGAACGCCGCCGCGCGACCCTGGATGCCATAGCCGCCGGCTTTGTCGCAGGGCTCGCCGGTTTTCCAGTAGGCCATGCACTCGGCGAGGGTCAATTCACGAAATCGCACCCGGCTCTCTTGTACTTTGACCGCGATTTGCGCCGGGGTTGCCAAAGCCACTGCGCTGAACACCTGATGTTCGCACCCGGACAGGCGGGTCAGCATGGCCAGACCCTCCTCCCGGTCGCGCGGCTTGCCGAGAATCGTCCCCTGGATCACCACGGAGGTATCCGCGCCCAGCACCGGGGCGGGCTTTTTGCGTCCCAGGGTTTGCACGCCGGTTTGCGCCTTGGCCTGCGCCAAGCGGGCGACATAGTCATAGGCGCCTTCTTCGCGCCGAGGCGTTTCGTCCACTGCGACCCGCAGCAGGCGGTAAGCGACGCCAATTTGTTGCAACAGTTCACGACGGCGCGGCGATGCGGAAGCCAGGTAGATGAAGGGCATGGGAAGATTTACAACGGTTTGATGCTCTGGCGCAAGATTGACCATTCGGATTCATGACAGGGAACGCACAGGAGTGCGTAGCCTGGATGGAGCGTAACGGAATCCAGAGTGGCCTGGCCAGCGAAAAGGAAAACCGTTGGTCTGAATAGGATCGCGAGAGACTATAGCTTAAAGCATACCGGGATTGAACCAGTCTCTTTTAACGCGAACGGTGACTTAATCATCGCCCCGAACTCGGGCACAGCGAAAGCCGAGGCTGTCGTAGCGGTTGACGGGGGGAACGCGGGAGCGGAACGCTGCACGCACACGACGCGCGATGTCGTACCAGGACCCGCCGCGCAGAACACGGAGCGCGTCGGTGTCGCGGTCTTCCCACGCCGATCTGTCGTCTGGAGCGCCCTCGTAGTGGTCGTGCCAGTGGTCTTGGCACCACTCCCAAACGTTGCCTAACATGTCATATAGGCCCCAGGGATTAGCTCGTTTAAGCTTGACCGGGTGCGTTCCCACCTTCGTATGCGAGTATTGTTTTTCCTCCCAATCGGAACTGTCCTCACCATGGTCCAGATCGAATTTGACCCCGCTGTTGCCGCCGTACCAGGCGATGGAATCGAGCGCCGGGCTGTTACGTGCGCCGAGAATCTCTAAAGCGCCAGTATAGATCGCCGTCTCCGTCCCCGCTCGGCAGGCGTACTCCCACTGGGCTTCGCTGGGCAGCGTCAAGTCGAGACCAGGAATCCGGTCGTTGATACATGCCAGAAAGTCCTGCGCCTCGTGCCAGCTCACGGTTTCCACCGGCCGGGTTGAACTTTGAAAGCGACTCGGGTTGTTACCCATCACGGCTTCCCACAAGGCTTGAGTGCAGGGCGTGTCGCATAACCAGTAGCCTTTGGTCAGCGTGACTTGATGACGGGGGCCTTCATCGTTGTAACGGCCCGGCTCCTCCTCCGGTGACCCCATCCAGAACCGACCCGGTGGAATCCAGCGCAGGCGTTGGATGACAAGCTTACCTTGACTCGGTTCAACAGCGATTTCGCACCACAACCCGAAATGGTCGCGGCCGATAGCCCTGGCCCAGGTAGGTTTCGTGAGGCGGCGAAACGTCAGGTGCTCGCGG
>JAGRHM010000565.1 GCA_020445005.1 Candidatus Competibacteraceae bacterium
GACCGGCGATAACGCCAGCAACTGGAAGCATCTGCGCATGGCGTTGCCCTGTTCTCTAAATTTGAGCCTGTCCGGGGTGGCGTTCAACGGCCCGGACGTGGGCGGCTTCATGGATGACGCCAGCCCGGAACTACTGGTGCGCTGGCATCAGGCTGGCTGCCTGTTCCCTTTTTTCCGTAACCATGCGATCCGTCATTCCCGGCAGCAGGAACCGTGGCAATTCGGCGCAGAGGCGCTGGCGGCGATTCGCAGTGCGATTTGCACCCGCTACCGCCTGTTGCCCTATCTCTATCAGTGCTTTTTCGCCCACTGGCGGGACGGCGATCCGATTATTCGTCCGCTGCTTTATCACTATGAGGGGCCGGAATATGCGCATCTGGATGATCAATATCTGGTCGGCGACGCCCTGTTGGTCGCGCCAATCCTGCATGGCGAAGGGCAGGGGCCGGAAATCATCCGTCACGGCGTCAAGATGCAGGAACGCTCAGTATTATTGCCGCCGGGCACCTGGTTCGATCTGAATCGTGGCGAATGGCTGAACGGTGGGCGCGTTCTCCACTACGCCGCCGCTTTGGACGAGTTGCCATTGTTTGTTCGGGATGGAGCCGTGTTGCCGTACTACTCCGGGCCGCTATGCAACAGTTTCATGGACTTGGGCAAGGTGGAGTTGCATCTGTTCTATCGCGACCGGCCCGCACGATTCGATTATTACCTGGATGACCGGGAAACCCGGCGCTACCAAGTTGGTGACTATGGCGTCGCTACCATTCTGGCGGAGATCGAGGGCCAGCGGCTGCGAATGGAGATTACCGAGGCCGGCGATTATCCGCAAAACACCGTGACGTTTACGCCGGTGATCTATGGTCGTCCGGAGGTGACGGAACTGGAATTAACCGTTAATGGCCATACGGAAAACCGACTGCTGCAATCCGGTCAGCGGGAATGGCTGTGCCGCGAGTGGGCGGTGCAGGTTTGCAATACGAAAATTTGAAGGAACCGAGATTATGGCGATATTCACAGTAACTGGAGACGTTGACCCTTTCCTGCATGTCTCTCTGAGCAAAGGCGAGAAGATTTATTGCGAATCCGATGCCATGGTCATGATGGAAGACACCCTGGATCTGACCGGCAAGATGAGCGGCGGATTGGGTAGCGCGCTCATGCGCCGGTTCGCCAATGGCGAATCGTTTTTCCAACAACACATTGAAGCGAACCGGGGTCCGGGGGATTGCCTGCTCTCCCCGATATTGCCGGGGACGCTTCAGATTCTGGAGGTGGGCACTACCCAGTACATGCTTAGCGATGGAGCCTTCGTGGCGGCGGAAAGCGGCGTCGACTTGCGCGTTCGCAGCCAAAGCCTGGGCAATGCGCTGTTTGCGCAATCTGGCGGTTTTTTCGTCATGGAGGCTACAGGCAGCGGCAAGCTGGCGGTCTCCGGATTTGGCTCCGGCTTTATGCTGGATGTGGAGCCGGGCAAGGATGTGATCATTGATAACTCGCACGTTGTGGCCTGGGACAGTCAACTGCATTACGAGATCACCGTACCCAGCCAGCAAAGCGGCGGCCTGTTCAACCGGCTAGTGAACAGCGTGACCAGTGGGGAAGGCGTCGTGCTGCGCTTTTCAGGACGGGGGAAAGTCGTGATCTGCTCCCGCAACCGCAACGCATTTTCCGCCTGGATTCGCGGCGGGGCAGCCAGTAACGGCTAAGCGATCCGAGTGGGTGACCATGTCCGACCCTTCCCTTGTTCCGACCGATTTCCTGTGGGGCGCCGCTACATCGGCTTACCAAATCGAAGGATCGCCACTGGCGGATGGCGCCGGTCCAAGCATTTGGCATGAGTTTGCGCACACGCCGGGACGGACCCGCGACGGCGATACTGGCGATACCGCCTGCGATCATTACCGGCGTTACCGGGAAGACGTGGCGTTAATGGGCGAACTAGGCTTGAACGCCTATCGCTTCAGCGTCTCGTGGAGCCGGGTGCTCCCGGAAGGGCGTGGTCGGGTGAATCTCCCGGGGCTGGATTTCTATCAGCGACTGGTGGATGCGCTGCTGGAACAGGGCATTCAGCCGATGGTGACACTTTACCATTGGGACCTGCCGGCCCTGCTGGATCGTCGCGGCGGCTGGCTGAATCCCGACAGCGCCGACTGGTTCGCGGATTATGCCCGGATTCTGTTCCGGGCGCTGGATGACCGGGTTAAACTCTGGGTCACCCTGAACGAGCCCTGGGTCGTGGTGGATGGCGGTTACCTGCATGGCGTACTGGCGCCGGGTCAGCGTAACATTTTCGCCGCGCCCCATGCCTCTCACCACCTGCTGCGAGCGCACGCCGCCGCCGTGCAGACCTATCGCGCTGAAGGTCGTCATCAGATTGGCTTAGTGGTCAACCTAGAACCCAAATACCCGGCGACGGAAACCCCGGACGATCTCGCCGCCGCCTTGCGCGCCGACGCCTACTGGAATCGCTATTACCTTGATCCGGTTTTTCTGGGCGCGTATCCGCATGAACTAGCAGAGATTTTTGGCCTGGCTTGGCCGGACTTCCCGGCCGCAGACCTTGCCATGATTCGCCAGCCGCTGGATTTTCTCGGCATCAATTACTATAGCCGGCAGGTCGTGCAGCATGATCCCGATGACTGGCCATTGCAGGCGAGTCGAGTTCGGCAGCGCCGGCAGACCCATACTGCGTTGGATTGGGAGGTGTATCCGCAAGGATTGACGGAGATTTTGGAATGGGTCGCCCAGCGGTATGGAGCCTTGCCTCTGTATGTGACCGAGAATGGCGCCGCTTTTTACGATCCACCCCAAGCGGATGGTGCAGTGGACGATCCGCTGCGACAATGTTACTTGCGCGACCACCTGCGCGCAGTCCTGGAGGCGCGGCGTAAAGGAGTCAATCTGCAAGGTTATTTCGCTTGGTCATTACTGGATAATTTTGAATGGGCATACGGTTATTCGCAGCGTTTCGGGTTAGCGCATGTGGACTATGCGACGCAACAGCGGACGGTCAAAGCTAGTGGCCGATTCTACGCTGAGGTGATTCACAGCCAAGGCGCGATGCTGCTCCCCTCAGCTTCATAGCCGATTGCAAACTGATCAAGACCTGCCAATAATGATAAAAAAACACCTCACCGAGGAGCATCTATGGAGAATGCAGCGGCCGTCGAACTCTACACGGAGGCTCTCAGACAATGGCGGGAAGCCGTTGAACTGGGTTTGCATGCTTCCGAAGATATCGTATATGGCATCATGCCTTTGTTAGTCAAGGCGCTAAGCCTTGATCCCGACGATTTGCCGACGCTGGATTTGCTCAGCGATTTGTTAATGGAAATAGGCGCTTATGATGAGGCAATTGAGCTGGTTGATAAAATGCTCAGTCTGGCGCCGGATCACGGCGTTTATCAACAAAAGCTGAATGTATTAGTGAGTGAGGAACAAGGTCAGCGACGCCAGGTTCGCGCTTATCTGCATCAAAAACGTCAACAGTTGACCCGAAAAACCGTTAACCCTTAGTGAAAAGTGAGGAACAAGGTCAGCGATGCCAGGTTCGCGCCTATCTGCATCAAAAATGTCAACAGTTGACCCGAAAAACCGTTAACCCTTAGTGAAAAATGCGGCAAAACGCTGGCTTGAATAAAGAACGCGGATGGCGATGCGGGAAGATGCTGTACTCTCAAATCATTTTCAACTCGGCCACATTCTGGAACTGGCTGACCGCAGAGTAAAAAGTCATGGTTCAGCCTGGTGATGCAAACGCTGCCAGCAGTCGCCATCCGCCCTCGCTTAGAAAGAGCAGCGCGTAAACCAGCAACAGCAATCCCAGGCCGCGCATCAGAATAATATAGCCTTTGTCGCGCAGAATGCGCCGGCCTTTGCCCAAGACCAATGCAAGCGTTATCTTGAAGCCGACCAATAGAATATAGAAGGTCGCGACGAATGCGCCGACCGCCACTCCCCCTGCGCCTTGCCATGCCTCTACTATAGTGGGCGCGCCGACCGTCAACCAGAACAGCCAGGGGTTGGGATTGAGAAAGTTGGCCATGACTCCGCGTCGCAAGGAGCCTGCTGGGCTGTTCGGCGCTAGATCAGCGCCTTGGAAGCGCAATCCATCGAGTCCCAGCCAGAGTAAATAGCTTCCTCCGCTCAGACTAAGGATTGCCAGCGCCACATTCTGTTCGGCCAGCGACTTTAGCAACCAAAGAGTCGCAAGGATGATCGGCGCATCTGTCAGTAGTGGGGCCAGCGCCACCGCGATCCCGGCGCGAACGCCATGCCGCAGGGTTTCGTGAGCAACCAACGCCAACAAGGGTCCCGGTGCCAACCCTCCGCTCAGGCCGAACAACAGACCCGCCGATAAAAAAGGCAAAATATTCATCGCCATAGGGAAATTTTAAGTTTTAAGTTTTTCTAGCATAGCGCGCAATTGCCGATAACTTTCCAGCCGCCGGGCATGAATGACGCCCTGAGTTACGGCATCCCGCAATGCACAATCCGGTTCAGCACTGTGGCGGCAGTCGGAAAATCGGCAGTGACCCAGATAAGCGGCCAGCTCCGGAAATCCCTGATCCAGGTCGCTTAATCGGATCTCATCCAGTTCGAAGCTGCGCACCCCAGGTGAATCAATCAAATCGCCGCCGTCCGGCAGGTGGTAAAGGGTGCTTGCGCTGGTGGTGTGGGCGCCGTGGCCGGTCGCGGCGGATACCGCTTGAATGCGAATCTCGCGATCCGGTAATAGCGTCTTGATCAGCGACGATTTGCCGACGCCTGATTGTCCGGCGAACAGGCTGGTTCGCCCCTGAAGCCAGCTCCGTAGTGCATTCAAACCATGCTCGGTGCGGCTGCTGGCCAGCAACACGGGATAGCCAATGTGGCGGTAGGGCGTCAACCGGGTGCACAGCGCGGTTAGAGCCGGAGGGTCTAATAGATCCAGTTTGTTTAGCACCAGAAGACCTTGTACGCCGATCGCCGCGATCGCAACCAGATAGCGGTCGATGAGGTGCTCGCTGAGTTCCGGCGATGGGGCCAGGACTACGGCTACTGCATCTAGATTAGCGGCCACCGGCCGGGGTTGACCGCGGTAGTCACGACGGGTTAATAGTGAACGTCGTTCACAGATTGCGACCACCACGCCTTCTCTGACGCCGGAGGCTTGCCAGATAACTCGGTCGCCACAAGCCAGCCGCCCCAAATTTTGCCGTGTCGCGCAGCGATGCAGTTCTCCTTCGCTATCTTCGATAATAAGGGCCGCGCCGTGATGCGTGATGACCAGACCGGTTTGCTCGGAGCCAAGGCCCGTTTCA
>JAGRHM010000566.1 GCA_020445005.1 Candidatus Competibacteraceae bacterium
TCAGTGGTTTGAGCCCAGTGCCGGCTCATAAAAATGAAATTCAATTGGTCTACATACTCCGCATGCCAAGTCCCAATCGGCGCCATATCCATTAACTCCCCGTCAATTAATTCCACGCGCTTGTTTGCGGCTAAAACGCCGGTTTCGCCCATGCGGTAATAATCCGCCACCGTCAATTTGTGGCGCGGTAAGACGAGTGTTTCAGTCATCCCGTGATTCTCCGGTTATCAGGTCAAAATAAATACCACCAACTCCTTCGGACCATGCACCCCGAAGGTCAGCGTCAGCTCAATATCCGCCGTTTTGGACGGGCCGGAAATCAGCAGGGCATTGGTCGGCATCCCTTCTTGCAGCCATGCCTGTTGGTCAATCGCCTCGGCGAAGGTATTAAAAATCATCCCAGCCTCCAGCACCGCGATATGCAGGCCCGGCGTTAATGACATTAAACGCGGTTCCGCCGCGCTGGGCCACAGGATCAACGCGCCGTTCTCCGCAATCGCGCCCCGCGTCGTGGTAATGCCAGCATCAATATGGAATAACTGTTCGCGGCATTGTTCGACCGATTCGCTATAGGGAACCAGCGGCGGCAAATCGTCCTCCCAGGCCGCTTCCAGCGCCGCGCCCAGCGGTGTCTCTGCTCCGTACAGCAAGCCGTTCAATCCGCGGGCGCGCAACCGGGCTTTCAATGCGCCAAGCCATGCGCTGCTGGAGACGACCTGCACCTCGGCGTGCATGGTCTCCAGCATCCGGCGCAAGCGATCAATGCGTTCCTCCAGACTCAGCGCCAACCCGGCGATGACCGGCGCATCCGGTACGGCAAAGGAACCCTGGGTGGTCGTGGCGCGCAGGCGGGACAGAATATTGGCGCGGGCGTTAGCGGTCATCGTCGAGTCCTCGTTCCTGGGCCAGTTGATGCAAACTCTTCGGGGCGAACGGCGGCGGGATGCGGGTGCGGGTCCATTCCTTCAACGGCCCGATCATCGGCAGGTGCTGGCCCAATTTACCGAGAATCTGGGAGCCGATCCGCGCCAGACCGGGGCTGGTGTTATACAGCGCCCAGCTTTTCCAGCTCAGCGCCTCGACCGTCGTATAGCGGTAACCATGACCCTTGACATCATGTTCCGACTCGCCCCGGGCATAGGCTTCATTACGCAACATGCGCAGAATTTCGGTAAAGGGAATTTTGACCGGACAGACCTCCTCGCACGCGCCGCAGAAGGTGGAGGCGCTAGCCATGACGCCCGCTTCGTCCAATCCTTCCAGTTGCGGGGTCAGAATCGACCCGATGGGGCCGGGATACACATGGCCGTAGGCATGGCCGCCGAGCCGGGTGTAAATCGGGCAATGATTCAGACAGGCCCCACAGCGGATACACTGCAAGGTGGCGCGGCGCTCGGGATCGCCGTAAATGCTGGAGCGTCCGTTGTCCAGAATCACCAAGTGTACTTCGCGGGGACCGTCCAATTCCCCCGGACGGCGCGGCGCAGTGATCATGTTGAAATAGGTAGTGATCGGCTGGCCGGTCGCGGACCCGGTGAGCAAGCGCAGCAGGGGCGGCACGTCCTGCAACTTCTCCACGACTTTCTCCAGACCCATTAACGCGATATGCACCGGCGGCGCGGTCGTACACATGCGCCCGTTGCCTTCGTTTTCCACCAAACACAGCGTGCCGGTTTCCGCAACCGCAAAGTTGACGCCGCTGACGCCGACTTCGCCGGCCCGGAACTTTTCGCGCAATTCCTGCCGGGCAATGGCGTTTAATTCCTCAACGACCTCAGTATAGGGTGCGTCGGGAATGCGGTCGTGGAACAGATGGGCGATCTGATCCTTGTTCTTGTGAATCGCCGGCACGATGATGTGCGAGGGGGTTTCGCCGTCCAGTTGAATGATGTACTCGCCCAGATCGGTCTCCAGCGCCTCGATGCCCTGCTCTTCCAGGAAATGGTTCAGATGCATTTCCTCGGAGACCATCGACTTGCCCTTGATGACCCGCTGCGCGCCATGCCGCCGGATGATATCCAGGCAAATGGCGTTGGCTTCCGCCGTGGTTTCCGCCCAGTGGACTTGGATGCCATTAGCCGTGCAGCGCGCCTCCAGTTGTTCCAGCAATTCCGGTAACCGGCTTAACGCCCGCCGGCGGATGCTCTGACCCTGGGTTCGCAGCTTTTCAAAAGCTTCGACATCGGCAAACAAGGCGCGGCGGCGCTGACTCAGGGTGGTCATCGCGCTGCGTAAATTGCGGCGCAACTGCCCGTCGTCCAGGGCCTTGGTGACATTGCGTTCAAACGCGAGGACATCGGCGGTTTTAGTCATTGGGTGCGCTCCAGGATGAATTCGGCCAGATGCTGGGTGGGAATAGACAACTGGCGGTAGCCCAGCGTGCCGCTGATGTTCAGCAAGCAACCGCAATCGGTGGACAACACCCGCGCTGCGCCGGTTTGCACAATGTCATTGACCTTGTCATCAGCCATCGCCGCCGAAATCGCCGGTTGCTTGACCGAGAAGGTGCCGCCGAACCCACAGCATTCCCGCTCATTCTGCAATTCCACCAGCTCCACTTGCTTCAGTTGCCCCAACAACGTCTTGGCATAAGGAATAATCGCCATTTCCCGCAAGGCGTGGCAGGACGAGTGCCAAGTGACCTTGATGGGTTCGCCGCGATCCTCCAAACGCACCTGAAGCACCTTGACCATGAACTCGCTCAGCTCGTAAATCCGGCTGGAGAAACGCTGCACTTCCTCGATATCCGGTTCATGGGCGAACAAATGGGGATACTGATGCTTGAGCATCCCCGCGCAGGAACCGGACGGAACGACAATCGGATAGTCCCTGGCGAAGGCTTTTAATTGATGGCGGGCGACCCGGCGCGCTTCGTCGGGGAACCCGGAGTTATGCGCCGGTTGACCGCAACAGGATTGCGCCTGGGGAAAGATGACCTGCACGCCTTCCCGTTGCAGCAACTCGACGCCAGCCAGTCCCGCCTGGGGAAAACAGGCGTCGATGACGCAGGTGCCGAAGTAATAGACCTTGCCAGGACGGGGAATAGGCGCAGGGAAAGGATCGTTCATGGCGGCGATCTCGCGGTTCGGGGCTTGGGATTCCCCTAAACTTTAGTTCAGCCGTTACGAACTTACATTAGGAGTGGTTACCCGCGAATCAGCGTACCAATGCCGGCGTCGGTGAACAATTCCACCAGCGCCGCGTGTTCGATCCGCCCATCGATGATATGCGCCGCTTTGACTCCCCCGCGCACCGCATCCAGAGCGCAGGCGATCTTGGGAAGCATCCCGCCGTGAATCGTGCCGTCATTGATCAGCGCTTGCACCTGTCGAGCGTCGAGACCGGTCAATAAATGGCCTTCCTGATCGAGTACGCCGGTGGTGTCCGTTAGCAGAATCAGCTTCTCGGCGTGCAGCACCTCGGCGATTTTACCGGCGACCAGATCGGCGTTGATATTGTAGGACTGCCCATCGTTACCGACCCCGATTGGCGCAATGATGGGAATGAAACCATCGTGAATCAGGGTATTGATAATCGCGGCGTCAATGCTGGCGACTTCACCGACATGACCGATGTCGATAATTTCCGGCGCTTCCAGCTCCGGACTTTTGCGGGAAATGGTCAGTTTGCGCGC
>JAGRHM010000567.1 GCA_020445005.1 Candidatus Competibacteraceae bacterium
CAAGGTGATCCCATTTATTAACCGCTAGGGCCAGCGCCCGGCCGCTATCCAGAATCAAGCCGAGTAAACTGGCGTCCTGATCGCTGATGCCTTGGCGGGCGTCCAGCACCAGAACCGTCACATGGGATTGTTCAATCGCTTGCAATGCTTTGATGACGCTGAACTTCTCAACGACCTCGCTGACGCGCGCCCGGCGACGCACGCCGGCGGTGTCGATCAACAGGTAACGCTGGCCGTCGCGCTCGAAGGGGATCGCCACGCTGTCGCGGGTGGTGCCGGGCAGGTCACAAGCCAGCATGCGCTCTTCACCCAGCAGACGGTTGACCAGGGTGGATTTACCGACATTCGGTCGACCCACCACGGCCAGCTTGATGACGCCTTCCGGTTCCCCCGACTCCGCGAGGTCGCCGGATTCCTCACCGCCCGGCAATGCCGCCAGCACTTGTTCTATGAGCGTCTCAACGCCTTGATTGTGCGCGGCGGCGATGACATGCAACTTATCTACGCCCAGCGCATGAAATTCGGCGCTCAGTAGGTCAGGATCACGATGTTCGCCCTTATTGATGACCAAATGCAGCATTTTTCCGGCGCGGCGCAACTGGCTGGCAATTTCCTCGTCCGCCACCGTCAGGCCAGCGCGGCCATCCACCAGCAACAGCACGGCGTCCGCTTCTTCGATAGCCATCCAGACTTGACGGGCCACTAAACCATCCAGCCCTTCGTCTTCACCGGTCAACCCGCCGGTATCCACCACCAGGCAGGGACGGGGACCACGCTGGCTAACGCCATACTGCCGGTCACGGGTTAAGCCGGGAACATCCGCCACCAGCGCATTGCGGGTGCGGGTCAGAGAATTGAACAGAGTGGATTTACCAACGTTGGGTCGGCCGACAATGGCAATGACAGGGAGCATAAGGAACCCGGTTAGAGGCTGAAAGTTAAAGGTTAAAGGCTGAGAAGTTGTACAAGAACTCCTGTAGTCTGGATACAGGCCATCCGGCCAAAATCCAGGGTTTTCCCGGATTCCGCTACGCTCCATCCAGGTGACCAGGCTGTTATAATTCAGCCAGACTGGTTTGCTTGAAGTATAAAGAATTGAATCAGGTTGAGAGGAATATCCATGAACGAAACCGGTTATTTAAAAATTCTCAAAGACGGCGTGTGGACCCAGAATACCGGATTCGTGGCGCTATTGGGTTTGTGTCCCTTGCTGGCGGTCTCCAATTCAGTGGTCAATGGACTGGGGTTGGGGCTGGCGACGTTGCTGGTGCTGCTCATTTCCAACGTCGCGGTGTCGCTCATCCGTAATTTGATCCGACCTGAGGTGCGGATTCCGGTGTTTGTGCTGGTGATCGCCTGCGTAGTAACTGCAGTGGAATTGGCGATGCATGCTTTTCTGCCGGGGTTATACACCGTGCTGGGCATTTTTATTCCCTTGATCGTCACCAATTGTTGCGTGATCGGTCGCGCCGAAGCGTTTGCTTTCAAGCACAAGGTTGCTAAATCATCGGTGGATGGCATTGCTACCGGACTGGGATTTATGCTGGCGCTAACGTTGCTCGGGGCATTGCGTGAAATGGTGGGACAAGGAACGCTGTTCAGTCAGGCGGATCTCCTGTTCGGCGAGTGGGGCAAGGGAATGACCTTGCATCTGGTGGACGATTATCGCGGCTTCCTGCTGGCGATTCTACCGCCAGGAGCATTTATTGGCCTGGGTTGCCTGATCGCCCTGAAGAATGTGATTGACTCGCGTATCCAGCGTCGCGCTGCTACGCAACCGGCAACCATATTTGTCGAGGCCAAGACTTAGCGATCTATCAGTCCCTGAACATGCGTGGAAACAAACTGGTAAAGCGCAGCAAGCCACGCCAGCGTTCGCCGAATCCACGCCCATGCAACACCTGTAGCGCGCCTTTTAAACCTGCGTAAAGCCGTTCGTCATAGGGATGCCAGAACAGGTTGCGCCGGGCAAAGGGCAGCAATTCAGTCGTTACCACCTGTGGTTGGGTCATCTCATCGAACCCCGGTTCGCCGTGGCTGCGGCCAATGCCGGATTCCTTGAATCCGCCCCACGGAGTTTCCGCCATGCCGTGGGTCAGCAAGTGATCATTAATGGTAATCACCCCGGCTTGAATGCGCCGGCCCAGTGCCACTGCCGCTGCCGTGTTATTCGACCATACCGAACCGGTCAGTCCCAGGCTGGAATCGTTAGCCAGTGCAATAGCCTCCTCCATATCCCGAACTTTCATGACCCCGAGTACGGGACCAAAGGTCTCCTGGCGCATCAGTTCCATGCCATGATTAACATTGATTAGCACGGTGACGGGGTAAAATTGGGCGCGGGCATGGGCGGGATCGATTCTAACCTGGGCCAGAATGATCGCGCCTTTGGCCAGCGCGTCGTCTACCTGACGTTGAATCGTCTTGATCTGGCGAGCAGTGCACATTGCGCCGATGTCCACGTTATGCTGGACGTCTGGCCCCTGACGCAAGGTTGCCACCCGTTGCTTCAAGCGTTGGATAAACGGTTCATAAACATCCTGATGCACGTAAATGCGCTCGACGCCGCCGCAGGATTGACCGCTGTTTTGCAAGCCGGCCCAGATCGCGCCATTGACCGCCCGCTCCAGATTCGCGTCCGGGCAAACCAGCATGGGATCATTGCCGCCCAGTTCCAGGGAAACTGGGGTGAGCGTTTCCGCCGCCCGCGCCATCAGGAGCTTGCCGACCGGAACCGAACCGGTGAAGAACAGCTTGTCCACATGATGGCCGGGTTCCAGCAGCACCTCGCCGGCAACCGCGCCCGGCAGGTTCAGATGCGCGAAAACCCCTTCCGGCAAACCAGCGGCCTGAATCATGTTCTCAATAGCGCGTCCGACCCTTTGGGTTTCCGGAGCGGTTTTGAAAATCACGGTGTTGCCGGCCAGCAATGCTGGAACAATCTCATGCATGGGGATGCCCAGCGGGTAATTCCACGGGGCGATGACGCCAATGACGCCAAAAGGAACGCGGTAAAGGCGGCTGCGTTTGTTCAACAGCAGCAGGGAACCGTTGCGAATCCGGCGTGGTTTAAGAAAGCGCCAGGCGTTTTTGGCGTAATAATGAGTCGCCAGGGCGCTAGGCAACACTTCGGTAGCCAGGGCCTCGACCCGGGTCTTGCCGACCTCCCGGGAAATCGTTGCGCTGATTTCGTCAGTATGGTCGACCAGATAATCACGCAGTCGCAGCAGGCAACGCACGCGCTCTGTTAATGGCAGCGCCGCCCAGGCGGGTTGCGCGGCCTGCGCGCGGCGCAAGGCGGTGCGGGCCTCATCCGGCGTGTCAATCCGAGAATAGCCGATCATTTCACTGGTCGCGGGGTTGATGCAGACGGTTTGCTGCGCATCGAAACTCTGGGGGATGCTCACGGGACGCTCCTTAATACCTTGACACAGTTCCCGATATAGCCGGTTTATGGCGCATTTCGCTTGTAAGAGCTGGTTTTTTGGGCCGGGATTGAACAGGTTTGAGGATCTACTTTTTGCAAGCATTTGATTTACCGTTGCGAAAAACCAAATGGCGCGCTAAAGTCAACGTTTACTGACTGGCGCTCAACCACTGCGCTTCCTGACTCACTCTATTGTTTCCCAGGTCGTCTCATGTTTCCCTATATCCTCCGCCGCCTGGCGCTGATTCCATTGACTTTGCTGGGGATTATCGCCATTAACTTCGTAATCGCGCAAATCGCGCCGGGCGGACCTGTAGAGCAATTGCTGGCGCAGATCAAGAATACCGCAGTTGCCGCAACGGCTCGGGTAGGCGGCGGGGAAGGGATGGAAGCGGGGGGTGGGAGTACTGCAGCGGCGACGAGTGGCGACAGTCCCTATCGCGGCGCGCAGGGTCTGGATCCGGCCTTCATCGCCGAGTTGAACCGCCAGTTCGGATTCGATCAACCGGCTTACATCCGCTTTGGGCGGATGATCGGCGATTATCTGACCTTCGATCTCGGCCAGAGTTATTTCCGCGACCGGGCAGTGCTGGATCTGGTGCTGGACAAGTTACCCGTCTCCATCTCGCTGGGAGTGTGGAGTACGCTGCTGATCTATGTGATCTCGATTCCGCTGGGCATTGCCAAGGCCATGCGCGACGGCTCACGGTTCGACGTGCTAACCAGCGCGGCGGTCATCGTCGGCTACGCCATTCCCGCCTTCCTGTTCGCCATCCTGCTGATTATTCTGTTTGCCGGCGGGCGCTATCTGGACTGGTTTCCGTTACGCGGGCTGGTTTCGGATAATTGGATGGATTTGAGCTGGCCGGCGCGCATCGCTGATTATTTCTGGCATCTGACTCTGCCGGTGACGGCGATGGTCATTGGCGGTTTTGCTGCATTGACCATGCTGACCAAGAACGCTTTTCTGGATGAGATCAATAAACAGTATGTGGTAACCGCTCGCGCCAAAGGTCTGAGCGAGCGGCGGGTGCTTTACGGACATGTCTTTCGCAACGCCATGCTATTGGTGATTGCTGGGTTTCCAGCGACGCTGGTAAGCATGTTATTTACCGGTTCACTGCTGATCGAGGTGATTTTTTCCCTGGATGGGCTGGGTTTGCTGGGCTTTGAGGCGGTGGTGAAACGGGATTATCCGATCATGTTCGGGACGCTGTACGTCTTCAGCTTGATAGGTTTGTTGTTGAATCTGATCAGTGATTTAACCTATCATTGGGTGGATCCGCGCATCGACTTTGCCGCCCGAGCGTAGCATTAGCGAGTACATTATTCCGTGCAACGCCGTCCATTACTCGCCGACCTGCTAGCGTTCATCACCGGCGGATTGTTGCCCCTGGCTTTTGCGCCGTTCAATCTTTGGCCGCTGGCCATGCTGCTACCGGTCGCTCTATTGTGGAGTTGGGATCACGCTACGCCACGCCGGGCTGCGTTGCGTGGCGGGCTGTTCGGACTGGGATGGTTCGGCTTTGGCATCTACTGGATTTACATCAGCCTGCACGATTACGGCAACGCACCAGCGCCCTTCGCCGCCCTAGTCACGTTTTTGGTCGTCCTGCTGATGGCGCTCTACCCGGCGATCACCGGGTGGCTCTTGGTCCGCTGGGGGCCGCCGTCGGGTTCCCTGCGCTGGGCGCTGGCCTTCCCGGCCTTGTGGACTTTGCTCGATTGGGTGCGTAGCTGGTTGTTGACCGGGTTCCCCTGGCTGGCGCTCGGCTACAGTCAGACCGATGCGCCACTTGGCGACCTTGCCCCCGTCCTCGGCGTATTTGGCGTAGGCTGGGCGGTGCTGCTCAGCGCTGGACTGCTCTGGACCGCACTGCGTGGTTCGAGCCGGTGGGCGCGGCTGAACGCGCTGGGACTGTTAGCGATGGTCTGGCTGGTGGCATGGGGACTGGGACGCCTGCACTGGGTTACGCCAGCCGGATCACCGCTGCAGATCGCGATGATCCAGGGCAATATCAGTCAGGAGCAAAAATGGCGTCCTGAGATTCTCGATGAAACCCTGTACCGTTATGTGCAACTCAGTCTACCCGAACACAGCCGCAGCCAGGTCATCATCTGGCCGGAAACCGCCATCCCGGCTTTCTATGAAAATGTCCGCCCCTTCATAAACGCCCTGGCCTCGCGCGCACGGCAGGACCGCATCGATTATGTTGCTGGCCTTCCTACCGGCTCCTGGGAAACTTCGGTCTTGCATAACAGCGTCGCTCGCATCGGCGCAACCGTGGATTTCTATCACAAGCGTCGCCTGCTGCCCTTTGGCGAATATCTGCCGTTACGAGAATTGTTCCTGTTTTTCCGCGACTGGGTTGATATCCCAATGGCGGATTTTACCGCCGGCGATAACGATCAACCCTTGTTGCAGATCGGCGGTCAGCCCGTTGGAGTCTCGATCTGCTTTGAAGCGGTCTTCGGCAGTGAAATACGCCGGGCGCTGCCCGAAGCAACCTGGCTGATCAATGTCAGCAATGACGCCTGGTTCAAGGATTCCACTGCGCCGCATCAACATCTGCAAATTGCCCGGATGCGCGCGATGGAGGTCAGCCGCTACCTGGCGCGCGGCACCAACACCGGCATTTCCGCCATTCTCGACGAGCATGGGCGGATCATGGCGCAGGGACCTCAGTTCCAGCCCGAAGTCATTCGCGGCGTGGTGCAACCACTGAACGGACTGACGCCTTACGCACGCTGGGGGGATTCACCTATCGTTGTTTTGATGATAGCCTTACTTTTAATCAGCCTGTTCCTTGCCCAACGTCAATTCGCCACGGCATGATTGAACCGTACCGATCCTTTCTATCTCGTGGCAGCTTCTGCTCACCGCGACCGTGGACCAACCGGGGACTGTCATTCATTGGCTGGCAATCCTGGTGTTGGATCTGGAGTGGGTCGAGTAGCCTGCTGGCTGTTTTTCTACTGTTGGGGGCTTGCGCCACGGTCCCTCCGCCGCGCAATGTCGGCAATGCTTGCGCCATTTTTTCTGAATATAGCGACTGGTATCCAGGCGCTAAAGCGGCCAGTCAGCGTTGGGGAGTTCCATTGCCAGTCTTGTTGGCGATTATCCACCAGGAGTCGACCTTCCGCTCCGATGCTCGTCCACCGCCACGCACCTGGTATTTTGGTTTTATTCCCGGGCCACGGCCCAGTTCAGCTTATGGCTACAGTCAGGCCCTGGATGGCACTTGGAGTGATTACGTTGCAGCCACCGGCAATCACCACGCCGGCCGTGATGAATTCCATGACGCCGTGGACTTTGTAGGCTGGTATGTTCACCAAACCGCCAAGCGCAATGGCGTTGCCAAGCACGACGCCTACCGCCAGTATCTCGCTTATCACGAAGGGCATGGCGGTTTCGCTAGGGGCAGCTACCGCAAGAAACCTTGGCTGATGAAACGCGCCAGGGAGGCCGGCCAGTTGGCGGAACGCTATCGCATCCAGTTAGCGCGTTGTGAATCGCAACTGGCAACCGCGTCATCACGTTGGCGGGCATTTTGAGTTTCATTGCAGCCATAAAAAAACCGCCAGCAAATCCGGCTGGCGGCTAAAAACAAAACGGTTGCGTTTAAACATGCTTCATAGAAAAAACTGCTCAAACAACATTTATTAAACGATCTTTCGCATCCTGGGTAAATCGGGAAAATTGCTTATTCAATCAGGGTTTTTACTTATGCTACGGCTCATCGGTTAACCGCAGGAAGCTGGTTTTCCCACAAGCGAGACAAGGCCCGATGGCGGCCGGCGCATAAAACGCTACGCATTCACCGCACTGTTCGCACTGCAATGTGCCCGGTCCAGTAATTTCACCGGAATGGTAGCGCTCCTCTTCCGTGCGCGCCAGCGGCGCCTCGAAGGCCAGCAGCTCCAATCGCGACTGATCGACGCCGCGCTGGAAAAAATCCAGCAACCGATCCTCCAGCAATTCTAGATCGAACCGCAACCAGGTGCGTAGATCGCGTCCCGTAGTGGCGAGATAGCGACCGGCATCCTCGAAATCGCGCTGCAGATAGCTTCTGATCAGAAGAGCTTCCTCGCGGCTCAACTCACCTAGCTCCACCGCTTTTTCAGCAGCGTGCTCAATGCTGGCGTTCAAGTGGGGCAACGCCGCTTTTTCAGCTTGCTCCAACTCTTCCAGCCGGGTTTTCATCCGCTCCATCATTTGCCGGTAAGCGCGGACGAACAGCGAACCCTGCGATGCATCATTCATGGATAATCTCCATCGCGCCCCTGGGGGCGCTGCAATATTTTCGTCATATTCGACCCCGTTGAATCATGAATTATAAATAGTGGTTACAGCCCCAGTTCGCATACACTAACATTGTGCAGGATAATATTGGAGCTTAACGCGCGGCCCGGGCCAGAATACCGGGAATCCTCGTCAACCCCAGTGAGAACGGCGTAACGCCGTAATGCCCTTGCTGCTCAAAACTCGTCATATTCCCAATATAATCACTGGCTTGCGAATTCTGCTAGTGGCGCCTTTCCTATGGACTCTCCTCAGGGAACAATACGATCTTGCCCTGATATTGTTCGTTATTGCCGGCGTTTCCGATGCATTGGATGGCTTCCTGGCCAAATATTTTGGCTGGACCAGCGAAATTGGCGGTATCCTGGACCCCATCGCTGACAAACTCCTGCTCATGAGCGCCATCCTGGCGCTGGGCTGGTTGAACGAACTCCCCACTTGGCTGGTGGCCCTGGTGATCTTGCGCGATCTCATCATCGTCGGCGGTGCGATCAGTTACCATTTTCTGATTGAGCGCTTGGCAGCCACACCTCTCATGATCAGCAAGTTTAATACCTTGTTGCAATTAATCCTGGTTTGCACCGTAATCATTCATTATGGCATGGTCGCCCTGCCAAACGGGTTGCTGAACGCGCTGATCTATCTGACCACGCTGACTACCCTTTGGAGTGGAATCGCCTATGTTTGGCAATGGAGTGAGCGTGCCCACGCCCGCGTGCGATAATCCATAATGATGGCGCTAATTTAACCTTTGAGCAGTTCATAACTCGCCTGGTAGGCATCCGCCACTGCGGTCATGTAAGCATCGTTGAGTTGATCCGGCTCCAAGCCCAGGCTGTCGAGAGAATTCCAGTCACAGCGCTCGTAGGCCAGAACGCAAGCCAGAATCCGTCCCAGCGGTCCCTCATGATGCAACAGGGCCTTGTTGATCTCCTCATCCAGAGGCAGTGCGTCCAGGATCGCTTCCAGTGGCGCATGGGCCATGGCGTCCAGCACCGACAACAGACCGACCGTGAACCCGGAATCCTTTTGCTTGAGCTTGAGGGCGTCCGCCAGTAACTCGCACATTTTGGCTCGTTCCAGGGCAAGCGTAATCAAGTCGCTGCGACGGTTCTCCATATTGGCCAGTGAAATCAGCGTGACCCAGGATCGGATGTTTTTCAGTCCCAGCATGACCACCGCACGCTGGATGGAGTCGATGCGTTTGGGCAGGTTGAAGTAGGCGGAATTGATGTAGCGCAACAACTTGTAGGTCAGGGAAACATCCTGGCTGATCAACGCCTCGACCTTTTTGATTTCAATGTCGGGATCATGCAACTTGCTGATCAGTTGCAACACCGCTAATTGATTGGTGGGAACGCTCTGGAACTTGAGCAACTTGGGTTGAGAGAAGTGATAACCTTGCAGGTAGTCAAACTTGAGAACCTGGCAAAGCTCTTGGATCGATTGCGTTTCGATGCGCTCCGCCATCAGCGCGATTTTCTTGCGCTGGCGCAAACGTGGAACCAGGCGGCGCACCTCCTTCTCGGGCGTAGTCAGCATGTCGATCTTGACATAATCGGCGATTTCCAGCAGCGCCTGATAGGCTTCATTCTCTACGTAGTCATCGAGAACGAAGCAGCACCCCTGTGCGCGCAACTCACGCAGGATTTGTAGCAACGGCTCATCGACCACGATATCGGCGACGATCTCGAAGACCAATTGCGGCATTGCAAAACCCTGCAAATGGCCATCCATGATGAAATCGCGGGCAACATTGATAAATGCTTCATGCTCGCCCACGATACGCTCCAGACCGACTTCGGTAACCGTGTTCAGTACGATTTGCGATGTGGCGATTTCCGCATCAAGAAACTGGGCAGTGGTATCCGTCTCCGTGTTTCGGTAGAACAACTCGTAACCTTCGATTTCAAGGTTGCGGTTATAGATAGGTTGACGGGCAAAATAAATTTCCTTCACGAACGCACCTCTGGCAGGACAGCGCGGGGGTCTGACAAGGACCGGATACGATATATTAGCAGCATTCGAGGCCGCGCTTGATGTTGAAACGGGCTACGCTCCGAAAATTCAAATCCTGGAACCTGAAACGGGCTACGCTCCGAAAATTCAAATCCT
>JAGRHM010000568.1 GCA_020445005.1 Candidatus Competibacteraceae bacterium
GATCCGCTGAAACCCGCCTCGCGCCCTTCGAGCGCGGATTCCAGGCCCTGGATAATATGTCCATGACCGTGTAGATACGCCAATGGGTCGCGCCCACGACTGGAGTCGAGGAGCAGACCATGGTCGTCGGTCAACGTGTAGTGCAGGGATACGACTCGGTCTTGAGTTGCCTTCATTCGTTCCTCTCGGAGGGATTAGCGAGAACGCGGGTGTCGGATAAGGTGTTTTTTACTATAGATGATCTTGTCCGTGTCTGCGCGAAAAGTATATGTCTGGCTCCTGGAATATCCAGTTTTATATTTTGGCGAGATGCGAATCGCCTTCTATAATAGGCGAGGCCATACGGATGGTCACCCCTTTGGGTGTGGTGATCGACCCTGAAACCAACCGGAATAGCCCTTATGTCGATACCGCTGTATTCTAATCGTCTCTCTATTATTCTGCTGTTGCTTGCCGGGCCGTTGTGGCTTGGTGGATGTGCGACCCCTTCGGTCTCTACACATGATCCTCAGGCGGTAGTTCGCCAGCGCATTGTTGCCACAGCGGAACGATTGATCGGCGCGCCTTATGTCCTTGGCGGTGAATCGCCCGCCGGGGTCGATTGCAGTGGTTTGGTGCAATATGCTTACCTACAGGCGGGCATCTCCTTGCCGCGCACCTCGGTGGCGCAATTCCAGGCGGCGCAACCGCAGCGTCGGGTGCTTCCTGGCGATCTTCTGTTCTTTCGCACAGGACGCAGCGGTCAAGTCTCTCATGTGGGCATCTATGCGGGTAACGGCCAAATGATTCATGCCTCCTCGAGCAGCCGAAAAGTGCGCAAGGTCAAAATCAATCAACGCTACTGGCGCCAACGCATGGTCAGCGGCGCGACGTTCCTTGGCGCTGGCGACATGCCCGTCGCGCGCCGCGCATTGGTTGGCGACAAGCCGAGTGGTTAGCGGTTCAACTCCAGCGCGGTCCGATCGGCAATGATCCGCTAGAGGATGGCTCCATGCCTCGTTCGCGACGAAGGTAATCCAAATAGGGATTGGTTTTCAATTCCTGTTCCAGCGTGGTCACTGGTCCATGTCCGCTGCATACCATTAGATGGTCAGGCAGTTCCAGCAAGCGGCGAAGGCTCCGCCACATTAATTCCGGATCGCTTAGAGGAAAATCGGTGCGGCCGATGCTGCCCGCAAACAGAGTATCGCCAACAAAAACATAGGTGTCGTCGTAATAGCAGCCTTGGCCGGGAGTATGACCGGGCGTGGACAAAAATTTAAAACGCAGGGGCCCCACGTCAACCGTTTCCCCATCCCGTGTTTCCCGGTCAATCCGCCCACAGGGTCGATCGAAATCCGGCATCCCGAATAGCAGCGAACCTTGTTGGGGCAGAGCGTCGAACATCGAGCGCTCCAGCGCAGGCAGCCAGGTGACCGCTTCCGGGAATTCCCGTTGCAGGTCCACTAGCCCTCCAGCATGGTCGAAGTGGGCATGGGTCAATAGAATAGCCTGGAGATGCGGACGTGGGGTCATGTTCGCCAGAGCGTGGGCCAATTGCGGTCCCTCGCCGGTATCCACCACGGCGCAGGTTCCGGTTGCAGAATCTTCCAGCAGATAAGCGTTGACCTGGAATGACCCCAGGGTCAGAGAACGGACGTTCATGGCGCTCGCTCCAGGATATGATCTTCCAAACGACGAACCCGTCGTTCCGGCGTCGCCCAGTGAATGACGCTCATGCCGGCGCGTTGCGTGGAACGCGGATCGCCGGTACGCAACGGATGCCAGTCGGGCAAGGGCTGGCCCTCCGCCCGCAGGCGGTAGGCGCAGGTTGCCGGTAACCAGTGAGTGCGCCGAACTTCAGCAGGGGTAAGTTGCACACAGTCCGGAACCCAGCGAAACCGTTCGGCATAGCGGGTGCAGCGACCACTGCGCACATCCAGCAGACGGCAGGCGACATTGGTGTGGAACAGTTGGCCGGTTTCTTCCTCTTCCAGCTTATGCAGGCAACACTTACCGCACCCGTCGCACAGGGCTTCCCATTCAGCTTCGGTGAGATCGGCGAGTGCCCTCGTTTCCCAGAAAAGCTCTTCGTCGGTCGTTGCTGTTGATTGGCGCGAGGGGTGCGTGGTCATGCCGAACCTGTTGACTGGAGACCGTTCAGGTGGTGATGTATTCACGCAGCGCCTGTGCTTCCTGAGCAGTTTCCTCCAGCTTGGCCTTGACCAGATCGCCGATCGAGACCACCCCAATGAGTTTGCCGTCCTCCACCACGGGTAGATGGCGGAAGCGTTTAGCCGTCATGACCGTCAATGCGGCGCTGATGGTCTCCTCGGGTTGGCCCATGGTGATATCGCAGGTCATGCAGGGCCGGATCGACATTCTGGCAAAATCAGTTCGGTTTTCGGCGCACAGGTTCAGTACGTCGCGCTCGGTGAAAATACCCGCTGGCGCGCCGCTGGCTTCCAGCACCATGACCGAACCGACCTTACGCTCGTTCATGGCGTGAATGGCGTCGGCCACGCTGGCGGTGGTGGGTACGGTGACCGGCTGGTCGCCTTTTCTCTTCAGGATTTCCTTCAATTGCATCATGTTCGGACTTCTCCCTGGGTTGATTAATTGGGATCGATTGGCGATGATCGATAATAATTTAGCAAACCTGTCGGTTTTAGCCCACCCGTCCGATAAAAAACCCCCATTTGCCGAGTTGTGGCAAACCGGAGTTTTGTTGGACAATGCTAAATAGTCTGATGATCAACCGCTTGTAGCGCCTGAAGCAGCCGTTCGTGAATGCCGCCAAAACCGCCGTTGCTCATGATCAGGATATGAGTTCCCGGTTTGACCCGCGTCTGAATTGCCGCCAGGGTTTCATCGAGGGAGTGACTGACTTGTCCTCGTGATCCTAGCGCTGCCTGTACCTCGGCAAGATTCCAGCCTAACTCCGGCGCTTGATAGAGTACAACCGCATTGGCATCCGCCAGCGCCGGGGCGAGGCTATCCTTGAACACGCCCAGTTTCATGGTGTTGGAGCGCGGCTCCAGTACGGCGAGGATCGGCTGTGCGCCGACCCGGGCGCGCAATCCGGCGAGGGTGGAGGCGATGGCGGTTGGGTGATGAGCAAAGTCGTCATAGACCGTGACTCCCTTAACGGTACCGCGCACTTCGAGTCGACGCTTGACTCCCTGGAAATCTTGCAGGGCTTCGATGGCGGTTGCGGGAGAGACGCCAGCGTGACTGGCTGCAGCGATGGCGGCCAACCCATTGTGAATGCTATGCATTCCCAACTGACTCCATTCTACGTGACCATTTGATTTTCCTCTAAAAAAAACATCGAAAGCGCTACCATCAGGAACAATCGCGCGCGCCTCCCAGTCATTGGCTCCGAATCGCTGCACCGGGGTCCAGCAGCCCATGGCTAATACCTCGGCCAAGTGAGAGTCCTGACCATTGGCTATGATGAGTCCGGCGCTGGGCACAGTGCGCAGCAGGTGATGAAACTGCTGCTGGATGGCCGCCAGATCGGGAAAAATGTCGGCGTGATCGAATTCCAGGT
>JAGRHM010000569.1:0-367 GCA_020445005.1 Candidatus Competibacteraceae bacterium
GAAACTCCACCATCTGACGAATTTCTGGCCGGATGCGCCATCGCAGACCCTGTTTCTGGAAGTACTTGGTCAACAGCGCTGCGGGCAGGCCGCGGTTCACTTCAATCTGACTGTAAAATCCAGCGCGCGCGCGCGCGAGAATAGCTCCGGACAAATCGGTGGCAATGATGCGCACCCGATTCCTGAAAGTGGGAAAGTGTTCGCGCACCAGCATGGCGATGCTGAAAGGCTCCTGGCCGCTAGAGCACGCTGCGCACCAGATGGTCACATTCGCGGATGGCCGATTAGCAAACAATTCAGGCAATATCGTGGTCTTGAGCGCTTCAAAAGGATGAATATCACGAAAAAATGAGGTTTCATGCGTAGT
>JAGRHM010000569.1:449-2328 GCA_020445005.1 Candidatus Competibacteraceae bacterium
AATGAGGCGAACCCGGTCTGTTTCGCTAATGGCGTCAGCCGCGTCTCGATCAAATAATCCTTGTCTGCTTCCAGCACAATGGCGGAATGACGCTGGACCAATTCGCGAATAAAGTTGAAGTCGCTGGCGCTGGTCGCATTCATCAGGGATTGGCCTCCACCAGGAGGAGAGGCTAACGATTGATTCGCACACGATTCAGAATTTCCCCAGCCAGCTGGGGCAAGGCGATTTGCCCATCCGCCAAGCCAGCTTTCGCCACAAAGCCTGGCATTCCCCAGACGACTGAACTGGCTTCATCCTGAACCAGAATTTGCCCTCCGGCATTACGGATCGCTTCACAACCCTCGAACCCATCATTACCCATGCCTGTCATGATCACTGCCAAGGTATTGCTTCGATAAGCGGCAGCTACGGATCGGAACAACACATCTACAGCGGGCCGACAGGAATGTTCCGGTTCATCCTGGTTTAACTGCACATAAACTCGGCTGCCCTGTCGCTCCAAAACCATATGGGAGCCGCCGGGCGCTAACCGGATCTGACCGGGTTGCAAAATTTCACCGGCTGCTCCTTCGGCGACGGATAGCGCGGTCTGTGTCGCCAGTCGCTCCGCCAGGAGTCGGGTGAAGATGGGCGGCATGTGCTGAACGATCACAATCGGCGCCGGGAATTGCGCTGGGAGTCGCGACAGCAGCGTAGCCAGCGCGTTAGGACCGCCGGTGGAAACGCCGATGGCGACGACATCGACGCGAGGACGCAAACCAGCGGCGGGACGACGGAGCGGCGGGGCGCCGATCGGAACCGGGGGGGCAACCGGTAAGGGGGCAGGCGCAGGTTTCGCGGAAACGGGCAGTTTGGCGGCCAAGGGTCGGCTGGCAGGAAAAGCCGGGGTGGGCGGACTCAGCAAATGCTGACAAAATGCTTTAATCCGAGGGATTAATTCATCGCGCACCCGCTGTAATGACTTGCTCATGTTGCCCGTATTGGCTGGCTTAGTGATGTAGTCATTCGCCCCGCGTGCCAGCGCTTCCAACGTCACGACCGCGCCGCGCTCAGTGATCGAACTGAACATGATGACCGGTAACCGGGATTGACGCTTGCGGATTTCGGTCAAGGTTTCCAGACCATCCATGACGGGCATTTCGACGTCAAGAACAATCAGATCAGGATTAAGAACCGGCAATTTTTCCAAAGCAATTTGTCCGTTTTGAGCGCTGCCCACCACTTCCAGTTGTGGATCGCTGGTTAATACATCGGTGAGCAGTCGGCGGATGACTGCTGAATCGTCAACCAGCATGATGCGGATTTTTTCAGCCATAGCTAATCAGAGAGGATTCCCAGCAGGTTAAGTTTTTCCAACACCGCATCACGAGTGAACGGTTTCATGAGATATTCATCAGCGTCGGCAGCCAGCGCCCTGGAAACTTGTTCAATTTCCGATTCCGCGGTGACCATCATCAAGCACAACGGCGACTCATAAGAATCCATCGGATTACTTGTGGGGCATACGCAAACCGGTGCGTCGCGCGCGACTGGTGGCCCGGTAAGAGACGTTCTCATCATAGTGAAAGCGATCGACCAGTTGTTGCAACTCGGCGGCCATGCGCGCCATTTCATCCGAAGCCGTATGCATATCATTGGCGCTGCTCAGGGTGTTTTGCACAGCCTGAGCGACGTTAGTGATGTTTTGCGCGATATCCGTGCTGCCGCGCGCCGCGTCGGCAACGCTGCGGCTGATTTCATTAGTGGTGGCCGTCTGCTCTTCAACAGCGCTGGCAATAGTAATCTGGATATCATTAATCTGGTTGATGATCATGCTGATACCACCAATTGCGTCCACCGCGCTGCCGGTGTCCACCTGAATCGCTTCGATCTTGCG
>JAGRHM010000570.1 GCA_020445005.1 Candidatus Competibacteraceae bacterium
TATAGCGGCCCGAAACATAGAGATCGGAGGAAAAAAAGAACTGCAGCGTGTGACCGATCTGCTCGGCCAGCGCATGCTTAAACGGCTCGAAAATCGTCTCGGAAAAATCTTCAGCCACCTGGCCGGACCGCTTGGCGCGCTCCGCCTGATCGCGGGACAATCCATAGGCTTCCGCGATCCGCAGGGTCAACTGATCACAGCCAAATCCTTGCTCCCGGCTGAAAACAGTCTGATTACCCTGCATGACATACAGAGTAGAAACCGACGCGCCAATATCCACTAACGCCGTCAGACCCTCGCGTCCCTTGCTCAGATTCAACCCACCACCGGCATCGCTACTCGTTACGGACGGCAGGCTGCCCATGATCAACCCCAGGCTGTTCTCTAGCGCATAAACTTCCACATCCACCAGCATCGGCGTCAGGCCGGCTTCCTTCAGCGCAGCTTCGCGAACGTCGACGTTTTCCTTGCGGGTCGCCACCAACATCACGTCCTGCATCTCATTACTGGCTTGCGAAGGCCCCTTGACCTCGAAATCCAAGTAGATTTCTTCAGTGGGATAGGGAATATACTGGGCCGCCTCAATGGAAATATTGATCTCGATGTCGCTTTCTTTGAATTCAGCCGGCATCGGGATGGTGCGCGTGATGACGCTGGAGGTAGGCACCGCCACCGCCGCGCGCTTCGTGCGGACGCCGGCGTTGCGACAGGCGCGCTTGACGACCTCGCCCACCGCCTCGGGATCGATCGGATTACGATCCTCCAGCATGCCTTCGCCGAGGGGTTCAATAGCAAACGCCTCGACCCGGAATCGCGCCCCGGACCGGCTTAGTTCAACGACCTTGACCGCCGAGGGGCTAATATCGATACCCAGCATGGGTTCTTTACGCTTGAACAGAGCCAAGTTACCCTTCCTTCAACTAACTAGAGTGGACGAAGTCAAATTCGAGCCTGCCTGGGAGTATAGCATGTCCCGTCATTTTGACAATTTTGTATCCATATACCGTTATATAATGCCATTTTTACCGATCCCTGGAGTTCGCTCATGACCCATCATCATCGTGACGTCCAACGCGTAAAAACCCTGCTGGCCCAGGAATGCGCCCGGTTAATGGCCGACGAAGGCGTCCCGAACTTTCGCACCGCCAAGCGCAAGGCCGCGGTGCGACTGGCGGTCGCCAACAAGGCCTTGTTGCCGGACAACCGTGAAATTGAGCAGGCGCTGATGGATCATCAGCGGCTGTTTCATGCCGATCAGCAGGCGTCGCGGTTGCAAGATCTGCGCAAGACCGCCCTGGACGCCATGCGTTTTCTGGCCCGGTTTCGGCCGCGGCTGGTCGGTCCGGTTCTGAGCGGAACAGCGGGTTTGAGCGCTGATATTCAATTGCATCTGTTCGCCGACGCGCCACAGGACGTCGCGCTGTTCCTGATGGAACACCAGGTTCCCTTTGAAACCGCCGACCGCCGGCTGCGGCTGGGCAATGGCGATTTGGCCTGCTTGCCGGTCTTCCGGTTCGGCGCGGGTGATCACGGTCTTGATCTCACCGTGTTCACGCTGCTGGCCGAACGCGAAGCACCGCGCAGTCCGGTTGATGGCCGGCCGATGCAACGGGCTGGCCTAGCCAAGGTCGAGACCCTGCTGGCCAATGTGCTGGACTGAAAGCCCATAATAAACCCGCCTCTCCCCCGGGGGAGAGGCGCTGGGGGCGAGGCGTTTCTCCAATCGCTGAACTCCGCAAAGCTTCTACAAAAGCGCCGCCTCTCAGGCGTTCCCGACCTTTTGCGGATGCGTATCGATGAAATGCTTGAGCACCAACTTCAGCTGCAAAGCCTTTTCATTATGCCCGCGGCGACGCTCTTCCTCGATATCGTCTAGGATAATGCGCTTAATCATCGGAACACCTTCCGAGGTATGCACCAGATAACTGCCCATTTCCAGGGCAGCCATTTCCGGCAAATGCTCATGCTCGGCAATCGCTGCGATTTCTTCCTCGGTCAGGTCACTTAATTCCACGCAATCTTCATACGACAACATGATGCTCCCTCCTGAGTCATTTGTTTGATTTGATTTCGCCAAGTTAGGAAAGGAGCGGGGATCATGAACGCCGGTCCGGACGACCGGCCCCGCCTTTCTTCGTTCGCAAGGTAAAGGTTAAACCCGGCAACACCTCCAGACAAGCGCAAATCGCAGGGCTTTTACATTAAAAATTCGCGCCTGCGGGAATCAGGTATGGATGACCTCTGAATCCCTTAATAACAGTCAGGGTTTACCCCTATTTACGCACCGGAAGCTTCCTGGTTATTTTATGAAGCTGAATCACCGCTCACCTCCCTTTCCCCCAGATCGGAAAGGAGGCTCCGGATCAAACCGGGTCCGCCGTGAGGACCAGGAGGAGTTTCATAACTACCACCACAGGATCGAGGGCCAGTTCGCCACCGTCCGGCCAAAGCGCGTTAGCGCGTGCTTCATAACAATAGCACACTCGATAATCCCATAACTTTCTCCTCCAGTCCTCGCGGCGGACTCTTTATTTTTTTCGATAGGCTTCGCTGTGAGCCAGTCGCCAAATCGCCGTCAACGCGGTATCATAATGGCTTGCTATTGTTCATAGTCTGGCCGCCATGAGCCAGACCGCGCCAGCGCCAACCTTCGCTCATCGCCATGACTGCCAACACCGCATCCTCTCCGCCCGATCCCCCTTCACCCTGTGTAGGCG
>JAGRHM010000571.1 GCA_020445005.1 Candidatus Competibacteraceae bacterium
GGTGTTCTTAACGGGGGCGATTTATGTTTTTGCTGATTCGTTGGATATCGCCACTGCACCGCTTGCGAAGCGATCTTATTGCAAAGCAAAGACCATTTCGGTCGAAGATCCTGTGAACGCTAAGAAAATGGTCTGCGCTTTAACGAAAGCTCAAGGTGAGTTGCGATGAGCAGCGGACCAGATTGGTTCGATGACCCGGCTCATATTGATTCGGAGGTATCAATATGAACCTGGGAATTTAACATCGAGGGAGCACGCCGAAGGAGCGCGAAAGCATAGAGCTATCGGTTCAGTCGACTGAAATCGGGGCGTGGAGCCGTGTAATGACTTGTCGGCTTATGAAGAAACCGTTCAGTTCCTCAGCGGCGTTCTGTCGCGGATGGATACCCATCAGGATAAGCGCAAAGCCATGCTGCGCCGGTTGTGCATCGCTGACATGAAGTGACCCTCAAAAACGCGATGGGCCCTGACGGAATGCCTTTATTCCGCCAGAGCCTTTGGTTTCAACCGGTCAACTGGAGATGGCCATCAAGCCAGGATCGCCTCCAGGTGCTCCCGGTGATGCAAGGCGGTCTCGAACTCTTGCGCCTCGCGGGGCAAGGCGTCGCGAGCGGAAACTACGCCTAACGGCCTGCCGTTTTCAGCGACCAGCACATGGCGGAAGCCGTGGTCATGCATGAGATGCAGGGCATGAACAAAGGGTTGATCAGGATGCACCGTCAGCGGATCGGGGGTCATGACGGCGGACATAGGAGTTTTGGCGGGATCGAGGCGCTCGGCGAGCACCCGGAATAGCGCATCACGCTCGGTGAAAATTCCTACGACTTGTCCGTGCTCTACGATGAGGAGAGCACCTACTTGCGTTTCCCGCATGAGGCGGGCCGCCTCGTGTACGGTGGTTTTCACAGAACCGGTCGTCAGAACCTTCTGGTGTTCAACAAGATGACGCAGGGTACGATAAGACATGGTTAATTCCTCTCTTAAAGGGTGAAGCAAGGGTATTTGCTTCTGCTCGAAAGAGCCACTTTCCCTTGTTTTTGACAGGTTTGTGACCCAATCTCTCTTCGGTGTCCAGGTAGTTTACGGAGGATATTTTGACTCTATTATTGACAGGCTGTGCAATTTTTATGATGTTCTCGTGAATATTTGGTATTGATATTTAAATCAACACTATACAGACCTGTTCTCCATTTCGTGGATGCAATGTTGAACGATTTTAGCTGAATAGCGAATGAACAATATTTACCCATAAAAAATCCGTTTATAATGACTTTAGATTTAGTATGGTAAATGCGGTTTGCAAGACTTTAAATCGCCTCCCAGAACCTGGCTTAAGGCGATTTGATTCTGGTGCGGCAAAAAATTCGCCTGGAAAGCGGAAATCAAATTCCAATTTAATATGCGCTTTCTCAAGTTAAAGCGGTGGATCACAATGACATTCCTTAAATTTACAAAAATTCTGAGCGGAGTTTGTTCGTGATGGAGAGCGCCCTCGTTGTTTTGTCCGGTGGTCAGGATTCCACGACCTGCCTGTATTGGGCGCTGAAGCGGTTTGGCGCTGGCCATGTCGAGGCGGTGACTTTTGATTACAGTCAGCGTCACCGAATCGAACTGGACTGTGCAGTTCGGGTCGCAGCGCGTGCTGACGTATTGCATACGGTGTTGCCGATCAACACGTTCGCCGCGCTCGGCGGCAATGCGCTGACCGATGCGAACATCGCGGTCCAGGACAGTACGGATGCGCAAACCGGCCTACCGAATACTTTTGTGCCTGGCCGCAATCTGATTTTCCTAACCTTTGCCGCAGCGCTGGCCTACTCACGGGGTATTCGCCACTTGGTGACCGGTGTGGCGCAGACCGACTACAGCGGCTATCCCGATTGCCGCCAAGCCACCCTCCAGGCGCTGGAACAAACCCTGCGCCTGGGAATGGAGTATGCGCTTACGATCCATACCCCGCTGATGTTTCAATCCAAAGCCGATACTGTGCGTCTGGCGCGCGATCTTGGCGCATTGCCCGCACTGGTGGACACCCACACCTGCTATAACGGCATCCAGCCGCCTTGCGGCGAATGTCCAGCCTGTATATTGCGGGCCAAAGGTTTCGCCGAAGTGGGCATTCCGGATCCGCTAGTGGAACGGTTTCGCAAGCCATGAGAACCATCCGATTTTCGCAATTCGGCCCAAGGCGCCATCTACGGGCCGCTAATAGTGGCGAACTGCGCCGGTTGCGCCCGATCCAGTCCAGCTTCCACACCATCCGCATATCGTCGGGGCGCAGAGCCTTTTGTGTTTCATGCTGGCCGGGCCGGCCGGGGCGGTACACGCACGACGAGAGCAACGCCGCCCACCGCCAGCACCATGCCAGCCAGGGAAAGCGCCGGCAATGTTTCGCCAAACGCCCCCCACGCGATCAGTGCCGTGCTCAAGGGCGTCAGGTAAAACAAACTGGCGACGTTCACTGCGCTGCCACGGTGAATTAGCAAGTTCAGCAGACTGATCGCGCCAATGGACAGCACCAGCACCAACCAACCGAGAGCAAACACGAAGGACGCCGTCCAGGTCACCTGAAATTCGGTGAACAATCCAATAGCGAGGGTCGTCGCCAGCGCGCTGGCCGCGAATTGGATCACCGAGCCAGTGCGCAGATCGAAGCCGGCGCAAAAGCGCTTCTGATACAGCGTCCCGGCGGTGATGCCAAGGAGCGCCGCCACTGCCGGAATGAGCATCGGTCCCAGTTCGGTCTGGAGGCCAAACTTGCCCGCCACCACCAACGCCAGTCCAATGAAACCTAATATAAGTCCGCCCCACTGGCGCCAGCGGACGTGCTCCCCCAACAGCCAACTGGCACCCATAGCGGTCAGCAAGGGCTGCATCCCAACTACCAGGGCGGTGATGCCGGCGGGTAATCCGTGTTTGATGGCGGTGAAGACACCGCCCAGATAAACGGCATGGATGAGGAGGCCGGACACGCTGATATGCCCCCATTGGCGCGGGTCCTTCGGCCACGGGGCGCGACTCAGTCCAGCGATCGTCAACATCAGGACGATGACGCACAGATAGCGCACTAGGAGAAAGGACAGCGGCTCGGCATATGGCAGACCCCAGCGGGCGCCGATAAAGCCTGTGCTCCATAAGAACACAAACAGCAGTGGATAGAGGCGGTTCATGAGGTATTCGGTGTCCAGGTGATGGCGAGCTCCGAGTCTTGAAGGAATGGACAGCCGCGCGCTGCTTCATCACAGCGAAGGTATCCCCAAAACCTGGAGCCTAATGTTGAGAAGACAACTATTTTGGATTGCTGGATCGTCAAACTGGTCCGGTCAAAATGGATTGAAATGACCTTGCGACGCTTGGCGCTGTGGTCAGGTGATTGCTCTGGGTGTGAGGGCAGAACAAGCCGTCGCACCACCCGTCGCCATTTGCGATAAATCCTAATTTCGATTGGTTGTCGGAAAACCTCCGTTTGCCGATGGCCTTGTTGCCTGAATCAAACCTGGAGCGCAGCAACTCCAATTAGAAAAACTGAGCATATCACTGGGTATTGGCAAATAAATTGCTGCCTATTACCTAACCCATTCAACCCTAACCCAGCCAGAGATCCGCGCTACCTTTCAAATTCACGCCACACTGAGGGGATCGGTTGATAGTTAATCCTTGATTGTACAAGCATGGGAGGTTAGACAACTATGGCGCTAAAACCAGGTAAAGGAAAACCGTTTCCACCCAAAGTCTATCGTCATGGTAGCCATTCAATTACATTGGCCGCCGACGGGGCGATCAAGGTCAAGCCCGGCGATACTGTTTCCTTGTACTCCGCCTGCCTCTACGGAGATAGCCTGATGGGCTGGGAGGAGTTTGGCCGCATCGTGGGAACCGCACTCAAGAAACTCGATGATCCCAACAAGATCAAGGCGGGCGAGACGGTCTACCACATGCCGACCTTCTTCGCCTCGATTTCCGTGACCTCAATTACGGCCACCGGTGCCACCCGGGTGGCTTCGGTGGGCAATGCCCGGATTCTCCATTTCGTAACGCCCAAGGGCGCAGGCTCCGTGCAGCTGACGGTTGGAATTTCGCCGGATACGCCGGCCACCCGCGCCGCGATCACCTGGGAAGGGGCGACGCCGAGCGGGGGCAGCCCACTCGTAGGCGCCGTGCCGAAAACGGCCGCGGGTAAGTGGGTTGTCAAGATCAAAGCCGGCGGCATCGTCATCCAGGAACTCTGCGTCTGGGTCATTTGGGCGACGATTACGGCGCCGACGGGCACCGTCCATCCGCAAGGCGACGCCACGCAGGGCGGTGTACAGATCCGGTGGAATTTCTGGCATACGATCACACCGGCAGCGATCATCACCGATGCCGACCGACCCGCCCTGCATGGACCGATGGATGCCGCTGGGCCAGTCCCCGGCCATTTGAAAACGCATATCGCCAGTGGTAATCCCTTAGGCGGCGGAGCCAGCCTCAAGTGGGATTGCTCGCGCCAGGTCCGGCTAAAGGTATTGGACCCCAAAGGGCACCTTACTGGCGCGGTGACCCAACAATTGGCTTACCCGGCCAATGATGCCGAGGGGAACGACGATACACACACTGACGATGAAGATAATAACCCTTACGAT
>JAGRHM010000572.1 GCA_020445005.1 Candidatus Competibacteraceae bacterium
TTGCCGCCATACTGGGTTTCCACGCCGATGATGGCGACCACGATTTCCGGCGGCACGCCATAAACCCGCTCGGCTTGCGCCAGAGTCGCGGCATGTGCGCGCCAGAATTTCACCCCGCCGCGAATGCGCCGGTCGTTGATGAAAATGTCCCGATAGGCGTACCAAGGCTTAGCTTCGGCGGGACGCGACATCACCCGGATGATGCTGGGCTGGGTGCGCGCTCGACTGAAAATCGCCTGCAAGCGGTTGGGATTAAAGCCATGCTTCGTCGCCATCTCGCGGATAAACGCTTGCACATCCGCACGCTGAGCCAGCGACTGGCTCACGGCGGGCGCGGATCGAGCGACCACGATTTCCGGGGGCGAGGGCGGAGATGGAAGCATCTGTTCAGGCATCGTTGCGCTAGCCGGAGTTTGCGGGGCTTGCGCAGGAGAACGAACGGCTGCCGTTGGGGCGCAGGCGGTCAACAACAGAACAACACCGAGTAGATACGGGCTTTTCACGCGCAGATTCTCGTCGTAAGTGAAGGCGGCGATTACCGCGTTGGGGTCCGGCGGTGGGAATAAACGCTCATCAGGATACCGAAGCCAGCCATGATCGTCACCAGAGAAGTTCCTCCATAGCTGAACAACGGCAACGGCAAACCGACGACCGGCAGCAGTCCGGAGACCATGCCGGAGTTGACGAATGCATACAGGAAAAAGATTAGCGCAAGACTGCCAGCAAGCAATCGGGCATAGGTATCCGGCGCGCGCGCGGCCATGTACAAACTGCGCCCGATAATAAAAAAGTACAGCGTCAGCAACAAACAAGCGCCGACCAGGCCAAATTCTTCAGAAAACGCGGCGAAAATAAAATCGGTCGACCCTTCCGGCAAAAAATCCAGATGCGACTGGGTGCCGTTCAGCCAGCCACGGCCGTAGATGCCCCCGGAACCGATAGCAATTTTGGATTGAATAATATGATAACCGCTACCCAGCGGATCGCTTTCCGGATTCAGGAAAGTCAATACCCGCTGACGTTGATAGTCATGCATGACAAAGGTCCAGAACAGCGGAATCACTGCGCCGAGCAACCCGGCCAATCCCAGCATAATCATCCAGCTCAACCCGGCCAGGAACAGCGCGAAGCCTCCCGAGGAACCCACCACCAGGGCCGTGCCCAAGTCGGGTTGCTCCGCGATCAGCACAAACGGGATCGCGGTAATCAACACCCCGCCCAACAAATGCAGCCAGCGCGGCGGCAGGGGTTTTTCGGCGAAGAACCAGCCCATCATCATCGGTACGGCTAATTTCATAATTTCGGAGGGCTGGAAGCGCACTACCCCCAGATCAAGCCAGCGCTGCGCGCCCTTGGAAACGTCGCCAATCACCATGACGGCGAGCAGCAGAACAATGCCGCTCAGGTAAATCCATGGCGACCAGAGTCGGAAGTAA
This sequence comes from Candidatus Competibacteraceae bacterium, assembly GCA_020445005.1. Taxonomy (GTDB): domain Bacteria; phylum Pseudomonadota; class Gammaproteobacteria; order Competibacterales; family Competibacteraceae; genus UBA2383. Next base: position 1,437 of record JAGRHM010000572.1, read on the forward strand.
CGGGGCGGAGTCTGCGCCAAGGTCAGCATGATGAGGAACCCCAGACCCAGGCGCAAGCCTTGTCCCAGCACCAGGTCCATATTTTGCTG
>JAGRHM010000573.1 GCA_020445005.1 Candidatus Competibacteraceae bacterium
GAAGATGTAAACCGCGAATCTGTAGCGAAGCCAGAATTTCAACACCGAGCTAAGCATTTATGTACTCCCCTCCTATGCAAGCTAACGTTTGAATTCACCGGACTGCGCAGCTTTTCGCGCAGGTCCGGTGGAATGAGGGGTTATGCGTCATGGCACGCTAGCCATTCCTCAAGTCCTTTTTTACGGACTTGATATATCGACCAAAGTCCCGATCTTTCTTTCGCTTCTCCGCATAGGACAGGTCATTGAAGTTGGACTCTTCCCTAAGTTTATGAAAGTTCCCCAAGTGCGCCGGACTGATTTCGCCCACCTGCATGGCCGCGAGCACCGCACAGCCCGGCTCACCGGTATGGCGACAGTCTCGATAGCGGCAGCGAGCGGAGAGGGCCGCGATGTCGGCATAGCGGCTGCTCATACCATCCTCCGCGCCCAGAATACCGAATTCACGCATTCCGGGATTGTCGATGACCAGCGCCCCGCCGTCGAGACGAATCAGTTCACGACGAACGGTGGTATGCCGTCCTTCGCCGGTTCCGCTGACGGCCCCGGTTTCCAATTGTTCACGGCCCATCAATTGGTTGATCAGCGTACTCTTGCCCACCCCCGACGATCCCACGAAGCAATAGGTCTTTCCAGGCAACAGTCGTTGTTGGAGATCGTCCAGCCCCTCTCGCGTCACATTGCTCAGCAACAGGATCGGCGCGCTGATGCCGGCAGACTGGATTTCCGCCAACTGGGCAGCCCACACCGCAGGATCCACTAAGTCGATCTTGGTCAACAAAAGGTGAGGCTCGGCCCCGCCCTCCATCACCATGACGAGGTAGCGTTCCAATCGCTTCAAATTGAAATCGACGTCGCAGGACTGCACGATCACCACGAAATCCAGGTTCGCCGCGATCATCTGGTACTCGGTCGCGTTTCCAGCCGATTTTCTGCGCAGGAACGTTCTGCGGTCAATAAGCGCGCGGATGACGCCGAGGCTGTCGCCGGCCGGCCTCTCCACACAGACCCAATCACCCACACACGGCCGTTCATGGGGCAGACGATGGCGCTGAAGGTCACGACCGGCTAACTTAGCCCGAAATGCGCCGGCTGGATCGACGAGGAGCCACTGATCTCGATCGACCGCCGCAACGCGCGCGATATGGTTTGTCGCAAGGCATGTTGTCCGTTGCTCGAACCAGGGGCTCCAGCCCAGTGCATTTAACGCTGGGTGCTTATCCTGCATGAATCCTTTCTCCTTGCGCGGTGTGCAGCGCCGTCCGTTGTATGCGAGGGGTGACGCCCTTTGGTCCCTGCTCGTCATTCGACTTCTATCTCAACGCGGCAGTGGTCGCTCGGACCCCGTTGATGGCGATCCGCCGACGTCGATCGCGCCGTTAGGGCGCACGCTATGTGTATTGAATGATGACACCAAGGCCATTTTCCTTTAGATGCGCCATGAATGCTCGTAGCTCTCGAAAGTTCTCAATGAGATAGGACTTTGCCTCTTCGTCCGGCTCTCTCCAAATGGCAGTCGGGTACGCCTCTTTAGCTGCCGGATCATGCAGCGCAGTCACGAGATCTGTCTCAGACACGGCCAAGTAGCTTTCCGCCACCCTTCGCGACTCATTCGACAGATGGTATATCGGCGGTCCGTATCCGGCGTCGATTGGGGAGAGTTTTGGGCCATCGAAGAACTTGGGTGCATTCGGGCAAGCCGCCGCCAGACAAACGCGCAGTCCGTCCCACGACTTATCGAGGTCCATCATTCGTCCTTCAGGTAGTGTGAGCGCGACTCGGTGGACGGGCGGAGCGATGATCCGACGGCCGAGTAGCCGCATGAGGAATGGCGCGCGGTATAGCTCGGCCCTTGCGGTCAGATAGCGCGAGTCATCGTCAGGCTCAAGGACTTGCCAGACACGTGCTGGGTCTTGGAGCACCAGCGAAAGGGTGTCGTCGCCGACTGCATAGGCGACACAGCAGACTCCCATGCGAAGTCCTCGTGTGCCCTAACGTCAGCGATCAACCGCGGCCGACTCGGAGCGACTATTTGTGCAAAAATGGAGCGCAGCGGAATGCACAAATAGGCGTGGAGAGTTGGACGTCGGCTGGATTGCCTTATTAGGCCTTTCACACTCGCCGGCCACAAAGTGTTCCCGACCTACTTCATAGAATGTAAGCCGATCATATTGCCTTCAGTATCAACCACAAGGGCAATGAAGCCGTACTGCCCGATTGACATTTTTCCCTTTTGAATTTTCCCTCCAGCTTTCTCGGCCCTTTTGGCTTCCACACTGCAATCGGAACAACTAAAGTAAACAAGCACGCTGTTCTCACCGGTAGGGAAACCTGGCATTTTTACCAGTGCTCCGGATGCGCCGTAACTTTCTTGCTGCATTGGGAAGGCAAACATTTCGATCTCTGTACCTTCAGGTTTCGAGAGCTGTACGTCAAAAACCGCCTCATAGAACGCCTTCGCACGTTCCAAATCTTCGACGTAAATCTCGAACCAACCAACAGGATTGTTCATACAAACTCCTTACCGATCATGTTGATATTGAGGCCTAACGACCAAGCTGTGCGGTGCAAACGAAGCGCAGCGTAGTTTGCATCCGAACGAGCGCCTTGTTATGTGTTTTACTCACTAGCCTCTACCGCCGTAAAATGCGATGTAAGTACCATGCTATTGCCGCTTATTTTATCGATTACATTTGTGTCGATCTTATACTTCCCGAGTTGCTCACCGGGCTCAATTATGACCCGCATATATTCAACACTTAAACCCAGGCTTCTGTTAGGAGGCACTGGTTTACCAGACCAGACCTCCATGACCGGGAATTTTGAGTAAACTTTGCCATCCGGTTGATACACGGTGATTTGCATTCTCAGATCACAGTTTCCATTGGCATCGATAGCGCAACCACCGAAAACAACAAAAGCCGTAATTATTTTATTTCTTTCTATTTTATTTGCCGTTGGAAAATAAACGCTTTGCGAGGGCGTGCCCCAGTTTTTTAATACTTGTGCTTCATTGTCTGTAATTACTAATTGAGCAATTAGATCACCCACTGACTTCATATTGCCAGAATCCGGGATGGGATTTCCTTGTTTATCGACCCACCCGGCTTCTGCTACTGCCGATAGAAGAAATAATGACAATAATAAAAAGGCTGAAACTCGCTTCATTCTTGCTCCCTTTTACACATAACGGGGTGCGAGTTGAGCGTCATCCCGCACGG
>JAGRHM010000574.1 GCA_020445005.1 Candidatus Competibacteraceae bacterium
CGTTTCAACATTGGCCTCAAACCGCTCCATAGCTGGATCAATCCGGTTAGCGACCCAGCCCGCCAAGCGTAAATTCCGAGCCGCAATCGCCTCGGCGGTCAACAGCGCATGATTCAAACAACCCAAGCGCATGCCAACCACCAGAATGATGGGCAGATCCAGCGCCACGGCCAGATCAGCCGTGTCTGAACATTCGTCAAGCGGAAACCGGAACCCGCCCACCCCCTCCACCCAGACCACTTCGGCTAACTCACACAATTGGGTGAAAGCTGCCGTGATCACCGCGATATCAACGGGCTTGCCCGCCTCTTGAGCTGCGATGTGCGGCGCAATTGGCGGTATATACAGATAGGGATTGACTAGCGCCGAAGGGGGTTGAATGGAACTGGCCGCCAACAATTGCGTTACATCGCCGTTGCGTCCGTCATCCTCGACCCCTGCCGCGATGGGCTTCATTCCCACTGTCGTGGAACCTTGTTGACGAGTTGCATGCAGCAGGGCGCAGGTCACCAGGGTTTTACCGACGCCGGTGTCCGTACCCGCCACAAAAAATGCCTGTTTCATCTGCATCTCCCCTCTCCTCCAACCCCTCTCGCACCAGCGGGCGAGGGAAGCGAATAATCTGCATTTCCCCTCCCCTCTAACTCTTCTCGCGCCAGCGGGCGAAGGGAGCGAACGGTGAGTCGATGCGCAATGAGCCAGACCACATCGTAAGTCAGCGGCAATCCCTCGGGTTCGCGCAACTGCTCATAACGCGCGGTGACGGCCTGCCAGGCGGCCCGCCCGAACAGGGCCGGTCGGCGCTGTTCCACCTCGCGGGCGCCCACCGCCTTAACCCGGCGCAGCAAGGTGTGCAGGTCGGGATAATGCCGGCGCACCGCTTGCCTCTGCCAGATCTTCACGGTCCAGCCATCTGCCCGGCAATCCGCCAACAAGCGTTCGGGCGTTGGGATCGTCAGCACATGACTGTAATCATCGATGGCGGCGAAAGCATGGCGCAACTCGGGAAAATTATCGATTCCCAGCGTCGCTACCGCCAACCTCCCGCCGGGCCGCAGCACTCGTCCCGCTTCGGTTAAACACTGTCGCGGATCATTCCACTGCCAGGCCAGGCTCGACCAGTACAAATCAAACCGCTGGTCTGCAAAAGGCAGCGCCTCAATGTCGGCACAAACCTGCATCGCCCACGGACACTGCAAACGCGAGGCAATCAACATGCCAGATGCAAAATCCACTAATGTCAGTTCAGCGCAGGGCCAACGTTGTCGCAACCACCGCACACCGTAACCGGTGCCGCAACCGGCTTCCAGAATGGCGGCAGGTTGCCAGTCGCTGTTGGATTGCGCGAAGTGCCCGGCCAGCCGGTCGCAGACCTCGCGCTGCACATCGGCGGCTTCATCATAGGTGGCCGCCGCCTGATCAAAAGCCTGGCGAATACGTCGCTTGGCGGGCAGTTCCGCAGGGACGCTGATCTCGTTTCTGGGCTGATTTTGCGTCATGGGTTAGCGGGAAAGGTTTGCGCATCAAGATCAATACCACTTCTTAACACGGTCAGCAAAGCGTCCACCTGATCTGTCGTATGTGCCGCCGACAGGGAAATCCGCAGCCGCGCCGTACCTGTCGGCACAGTGGGCGGACGAATCGCTGGAACCCACAGACTCCTGGCGAATAATCGTTCTGCCAGCGCCAGGGTCGTCGGATTATCGCCGATCACCAGCGGTTGAATCGCTGTCGGCGAAGGCAGCAATTGCCAAGATAACTCCTCAAGTCCCTCTTGCAACTGTGTAATCAATTTTTGCAGATGCGCGCGCCGGTCATCACCGGCAGCAATCAACTCCAGACTGGTCAACAATGCGGCGGCGATCACTGGACTGGAGGCGGTAGTGAAAATGTAGGAACGTCCTCGTTGCATCAACCACTCGATCACGCGCCGGTCGCCAGCGACGAACGCTCCGGAAACGCCCGCCGCTTTACCCAAAGTACCCATCAGGATCAGGCGGGGTGACGCAGGCAGTTGAAAGTGGGCCAGACTGCCCCGTCCCTGTGGGCCGAGAACGCCAAACCCATGCGCGTCATCGACGACCAGCCAGGCATCGAACCGCTCAGCCAGTTCGAACAGTTCCGGCAGCGGCGCCAGATCGCCATCCATGCTGAAGACCGCATCGGTCAGGATCAGTTTACGCCGCGCCCGACTGCGCGCCAGACGATCGGTCAACCAATCCAGATCGCCATGCGGATAGCGGATATGTTCAGCGCGCGCCAACTGGGCGGCGTCAATCAGCGAGGCATGATTGAGCCGGTCGGCGAAAATAGCGTCGCGACGCTCCAGAAGCGCCGGCGCAATCGCCAGATTCGCCATGTAGCCGGTGGTGAAATACAGCGCCCGCTCGCGACCGACGAACGCCGCTAATCGTTCTTCCAGTTCGGCGTGGGGACGCAAATGACCGCTGACGACATGCGATGCGCCGCTGCCGACGCCCCATCGCTCGGCAGCCTCCTGCACGGCTGCGATCAGCGCGGGATGATTGGCTAATCCGAGATAATCGTTGCTGCAAAAGGCGATTAGACGTCGTCCATCCACCTCGGCTTCCGGGCTGCACGGCGCATCCAGCGTCCGACGCCGGCGCAGTAAACCCGCAGTGGCCAGTTGCGCGAAACCGGTTTCCAGTTCGTCCCAGATCATGCTTTCTTAGCCACTGCTCCTGCCTCCTACTGCCATTGATTTATTTAATAAAACTTAAGGGGTATAGCCTGGAATCCGGTTGATATCCACGGCGTCGATTTGCTCCGGTTGCAACCATTCCCGGGCATAGCTCATCCAGACGCCCTCGCGAACGAATGTGTCAAACAAATCGGCGTCAATTTCA
>JAGRHM010000575.1 GCA_020445005.1 Candidatus Competibacteraceae bacterium
ATTACTGGAACCCATGCCCGCGATATAGCCTTGATCGCCGGCGCGGGACCAGACGATGGCCCGGGGATCGCCGATAGAAAGCAATCGTTGGTCCGGTGGCGCTATGGATGAGAGATAGTTTAGATGCGGGTTCAAGTCGATGATCCGGCTGTCTTCTGGTTCAGCAGGATCAACATTAGCCATCAATACCCGGAGAAAGCGGCCATTGAGATTCGGTTCAAAGCGCACCTCATTGCGTGCATCGGTTCCAACTACCGTAATTTTGCCGCTTGCGGGATTTACCCCAACCGCCATGCCTATATTCATCAGGTTATTGACATAGCTGACGGCATCGTCCCGCGTGTCAATGATGACCAGATCATGGTCAGCCATATCCCAGCCCACGGAGCGCCCTGAGCGGGCCGCCTGTTGCCCTGAGACCCAGAGGGTCCAATCCTGATGGTTATCATCCAGCCACTGTCCCTGACGATTTTTGCGCACGATCAATCCCGTCGCTGGGGGAGGGGGATTATCGGGACGCTGAGGCGGCGCGAAAGCATCGCCCTGGTTTGGAGGAGGATTGATCCCACCATAAGGACCAGTGGGATCATCGATCATATTCGGGGGAAAGCTGAGTCCATTCGCTTTTATTTTTAATCCGCCGCCAAGCAGGGTCGTCGCATTGCCAGACTCAAAGATAGCAGCGTAGACATATCGTGCGTCGCTGCTGACCGCCAGCGATCGTGGTCTTTCGCCTTTGACGGGCAGTGATAAAGGTTCCTGGGTTAAATTTTCCGGATCAAAAACTTGCACTTTATTGGCTTGTGAGCAGGCCACGAATGCCCGTTGTGGTATGCCTGCAAAGACTACATCGGTGGGTTCGTCAGCGGTATGAAGGGTCGCTACCACATTGAGCGCAGCCAAATCGACAATACTGATCGTATCGGAAATTTGATTGACCACCCAGGCTTCGGTAGAGGTGCGCAACCGCACTGTTACCGGGTCCAAACCCACAGGCACGGATTGCGCTGGAGTCAGGCCCTGACTATCGACTTTGATGATTTCCAATCGGTTATCAGCAGTATGGGCAAGCAGCAATGTATTTCCATCAGGGGTTAATTGCAGGGGCGATACGCCAAGATTTTCCCAATTCACAAATGTTGAATCACTATAGGCTGGTGGAATAAGAATGGACAATATTATTAGGCAATGGAGTTTCGAGTACATTTCACTGATTTCCTTGTTCTAGAAGCTAACAGGATATAGCGAGTCTATGTAAAACAATCTTTTTTTATTTAAAAAACCAGGATATTCCGATTGCTGCGCAGCCACAACTATTCTGGCGGTCGGAATGCATACACGTCAGGACAAACAATGGGGCTTGCATAATCAGCCTATACCTGAGAACCCAGCCAGATTTCCAGTCCGCCATCCGGATTATCCCGATAGCGCCAATTTGCCTCTTCGCAACAGGCGACCCGGGGACCAAAGGGATTAACCGCGCCGATGTATAGTCCTTGCGGCGTAGAAACCAGTCCGCGCAGACCATAATTATAGGAGTTACCGAAGCCGTTCGTGGTCACCGGCAGCCAGTTTTCACCATCGGCGCTGCGGTACAGATCGAACCCGGATTGTCGTTCAATGATTTTTTCCAGACCGATCCGGTCCACGGTGCGCCGGAACCAAGCTGGCCAACGCTCCCGGTCGGCGTAGGGCAACATCCGGCTCCAGTCCAGCGTGCCCAGATACAGCCAGCCGTCGTGCGCGGCCATCCGCCAGAAATAGCCATTAAACAGGTTGTTAAAACCGGGTCGGAAGCCGGACAAAGGTTGCTTGAAACCGTCCGGCGTTTCGCGCGCATTGCCAACGAGCAAGTCCCAATGGTTATCCGGGTACAGACGGATGAGTTCCGGCGCAGCGGGGCCGACCCGGTTCACGCCGTCAATACCGCCATTCTGGATGCCGCCGCCGACATAGAGCGCACCGTTGAATTCGGCCAGGCTGACGACGCCCTGATTGAGCGGTCCCCGGTAAGCGCCATGACTCATGACCTGTTCCCAGGTATAGGGCGGATCTCCATCAGCCTGAGTCCGCCAGATTTGAAAACCCTGCTTGAAATTAATCGTCCCGGCGTAAAGATGGTCGCCAAACGCCGCCATTTCAAAAATACTGACGTTGTCCGGATCGTCAAAACCAGGCGGGTTGACCGGCGTCCACTCCCCCTGGATTGGATCACGACTTTCATAGATTACCGCGATGTCCGCCGCATTGGGACTGCCGCCCGCCCGGCCGGTCGGCGAGGTGAACAGCCGATCCTTGAAGACGGTCAGGGTGCGGATGCTGGTGGTTGGCAATTCCAGCAGGCCCGGTTTGGATACCGGCGCAAAATGCTCGCCATCGACGCTGCGCAGGATATAAGCGCCTGGCCCTTCTGCCGAAGCGTAGGTGGACACATATAATGCCGGTTCGGGGTCGGATTCACCCTGAAACACCGCCATGCCGCGATAACCCATGTCGCGGGGAATATGTTTGCCGTCAACCGGGTCGATCCAGGGCGAGCGGTAAACTTCCCGCCATTCATACATCGCTGGGTCGTAGCGCCAGATTTGCGCGCGCATATCCAGATCGTATAAGTCTTCCGGGCACTCCACCGGCCAGAAAGCGAACCGGGATGGAATTTTGGAAACCTTGAGCATGCACAGATTGGCGCGGGTGGTACCGACGTAGACATAACCCTTGTAGG
>JAGRHM010000576.1 GCA_020445005.1 Candidatus Competibacteraceae bacterium
CCTCCATTAAAATGCCCTTGTGCATGCGCACCGGCTTCAATTCCGTCGGCTCGCCGATCACTGCATGTCTTCCCAACGGCTGTCCCACCGCCGCTAACGCTTGCGCGCCGTGCATACTGCTTTCCTCATCCGCCGTGGCCAGAATGACCAGGGGTTGAGAGAGTTCGCGCGTGGCGAACTCCCGCGCGGCCTCAATCGCCAGCGCCAGAAAAGACTTCATGTCCGTAGAACCCAATCCGTAAATCCGTTCATCGGCGATCACGCCGCCGAAAGGATCGAAACGCCAGCGGTCAGCGTCAAACGGCACGGTATCCGTATGCCCGGCCAGTACCAGCCCGCCCGGTCCGCGCCCGAGCGTAGCGATCAGATTGGCCTTGTTCGGCTGTTCGATCAGCGGTTCGATCCGCACGGCGAACCCTAGATCGTCCAGCCAGTTCGCGAGCAGGTCAATCACCGGTCGGTTGCTTTGGTCAAATTGCGGCGACACGCTGCTAACCGAGGGTGTGGCGATGAGTTGCTGAATGCGCTCCAACAGGCGGGATGAAGAAGTAAGCATGATTTTCACTGGCGGTAATTCTGGATACAGAGGATAATAACAGCATTCCTTCGGTTGGTATCCCGCGTTTGCCCCTGGCCGCCGCCGCCAAGCCGTTTCCCCTGCTTCATGCATACTCGCCTCACATGGCTCCCTGCCTGTGGAACCGCTTCGAACTATTATGTTGCGTCCTGCTGCCCTGGCTGATTTGCCCGCCCTGCTGGCGATTGAACACCGCTGTTTTCATTCGGATCGGCTTTCGCGCCGCAGTTTTCGCCATCTGTTGACTCGTGGCCACGCGGTCACCCTGATCGAGGAAGAAGCCGAGCAGATTTGCGGCTATGTGCTGCTGCTGTTTTCGCGTGGTGCTTCGATGGCCCGACTGTATTCCATCGCCGTTCATCCGGATTTCGCCCAACGCCGGATCGGCGACCGCTTGCTGGAAGCCGCCGAAGCGGCGGCGCTGGAGCGGGATTGCGTGTCCATGCGCCTCGAAGTGCGTCGTGATAATCCTCCTTCGCTGAACCTGTTTCGTCGCCACGGTTACCGTCAGTTCAAGGAAGTGCTGGATTATTACGAAGACCACATGACGGCGCTGCGTTTCGAAAAGCGCCTGGTTCCGCAGCTCCAGCTCGATCTAGTCAAGGCGCCGTACTACCAGCAAACCCTGGAGTTCACCTGCGGGCCGGCGGCGCTGATGATGGCCATGAAAGCCCTGGAACCGACGCTGGAGCTGAGTCGCAAACTGGAGTTGCGTCTGTGGCGGGAAGCGACGACGATTTTTATGACCTCCGGGCATGGCGGCTGTGGTCCCTACGGTCTGGCGCTGTCGGCCTACCGGCGCGGTTTCGATCTGGAAATTTACGTCAATGAAGAGGGTGTATTCCTGGTCGATTCGGTGCGTAGTCCCGAAAAAAAGGAAGTCATGCGGCTCGTTCAAGAAGACTGGATCGAGGAATTGCAGCAACTACCGGTTGCTTTGCACTGCGGCAGTCTGGGCGTGGATGAACTGCGACGGAAATTTGAAACGGGCGGCATTCCCCTCGTGCTGATCAGCTCCTACCGCATCTACGGCGAACGTTTCCCGCATTGGGTGGTCGTTACCGGCTTCGATGATCACTATATCTATGTCCATGATCCGCTGGTCGACGCCGAGAAAGGCGAAACCGTCACGGACTCCATCAACATGCCGATCCCGCATCGGGAGTTCCAGCGCATGGCCCGTTATGGCAAAGCCGCCCAGAAGGCGGTGCTGATTCTGTACCGTTCCCAACGCCGACCGGAACCGCCGGCGCTGTTTTAACCTCACCCCCTGCTTTATCAGGACGTTTTACATCGATGGCCGATCACATCATTCTGGTGGAGAATCCCACCGACTGGAAAAACCACTTTCCCAAACTGCCCGTGGTGGCCGCCAAGGACTATCTGGCCAAACCGGAATACTCCACGGGGCGCAGTCAGCGCGTGCTGAACCTGTGCCGCAGTTACCGCTATCTGAGCGTGGGCTACTACTGCTCCCTGCTGGCTGAGGCGCGGCATCACCGGGTGATCCCCAGCGTGCGCACCCTGAACGATCTCAGCCGCAAGTCCATCTATAGCCTCGACATCGAGGATCTGGACGACCATGTTCAGCAAGTGCTGGGCAAACCCCGCTCCGGGTTTGCCGCCACCGCTTTTGAACTGGACATTTTCTTTGGCCAATGCGTCGCCAAGGAACTGCAGGAGCTGGCCCGACAGTTGTTCGACGCCTTTCGCTCGCCGTTGCTGCGGGTGGAATTCCGCCGGCAAGGCAAATGGCGCATCGATACGGTTAAAGCCCTGCACCTGCATTCGCTGACGGCTGAGCAGGATGAAATGTTTCTGAGCGCGTTGACCACCTATCTCAGCCGGCGCTGGCGACAACCCCGGGCGCGCAGCAACTATCGCTATGATTTGGCAGTCTTGCACAACCCCAAGGAAGAAATGCCGCCCTCCAACCCCAAGGCCCTGCAATACTTTGTCAAGGCAGGCCGCGAGTGCAGCGTCAATATCGAGTTGATCGAAAAGAAGGATTACGGCCGGCTGGCCGAGTTCGACGCCCTGTTCATCCGCGAAACGACCGGTATTGATCATTACACCTACCAGTTCGCCAAGAAGGCCGAAAGCGAAGGGATGGTGGTGATCGACGATCCCGATTCGATTCTTAAATGCACCAATAAGGTCTATCTGGATGAGCTGCTGCGCACGCACCGTATTCGCACTCCGAAAACCGTGATCGTGCGCCGCGACAATCTGGAGCGGGTGGACAGCGAGATTCCCTATCCCATTGTGCTGAAAATTCCCGATGGCTCCTTCTCGCGCGGCGTCTTCAAGGTCAACGACCGCGCTGAACTGCTGGACATGGCCGGCAAGCTGTTCAAATCCTCCGATCTGTTGCTGGCGCAGGAATTTCTCTACACCGAATTTGACTGGCGGGTGGGGATTCTGAACAAAGTGCCCTTATTTGTCTGCCAATACTTCATGTCAAAGGAACACTGGCAGATCTACCATCATGAACCCGGTAAGGGACGCGGTTTTCGCGAGGGCGAGGCCAAGACCTTCCGGGTCGAGGACGCGCCGGAAATCGTCGTCAAAAATGCGCTCAAAGCCGCCAATCTGATCGGCAATGGTTTCTATGGCGTGGATTTGAAGCAAACCGGCAAGGGTGTCGTGGTCATCGAGGTCAACGACAACCCGAATCTCGATCATGGCATCGAGGATTTGGTGCTCAAGGAGGCATTGTATCGCCGGATCGTCGAGGATTTTGTCTGGCGGCTGGATCGGAAGCGGGGGAAGTAACGCTGTTTCTCGATGGAAATGAAGCTTTTATAGGAGCCTGCTTGCCAGCGCTGCATGCGTCATCGCCCGCAAGCGGGCTCCTGCGTATCGATATTTGCGATAAAGAGAATTAATAAGCGGTTTGGAAAATCAGCCCGCCTTCTTCACCCAGGCCGTACACCAGCCGTTAGCAGCGACCAGCTTGCCCTGAAAAATCGCGCAGGGGCCGCTTGCCTCGCCTTCTTTACCTGTGTAAAGACCACAACTGTGGCATGCTGCTGTGGTATCTGTCCGTTTATCAGACTTGGTTGCATCGGCGACGTAACCGAGCGCCGACGCTTGCGGATCGCTTTCACTGACCATATCCGCAGCGCGGGCGGTTCCGTTCAACAGAGCATTGGCGAAAGGCGCAGCAGCCAGGCCGATGGCAGTCAACTTGATGAAGCGACGGCGACTGTTATCCGGGGCATGGTGATCCATAGCGGTTTCCTCGAAAATGGTTATTTATCGTGTGACTCTCGCATGATCGGATGATGCGAGAGTCGTTATCATAGCACGCGCCGAAGGCGAACGGCTTGAGAATACACAATGAAAATCATGTTTAAAAATTTTTGCTGGCCACGCCCGATTCTTTGGATCAGCGGCGGCCTTTTAGCGGCGCTGGTCGGAATCGTCATCGTGCTCACCGTTCTGTTGCGCGGGAGTCTGCCGCGCCTGGAAGGCATCGTCATGCTGCCTGGCCTGGACGCCGCCGTCACCATTGAGCGGGATGCGCTGGGCATTCCAACGATCCGCGGCCAGCAGCGGCTGGATGTGGCCCGGGCGACCGGTTTCTTACACGCCCAGGAGCGGTTTTTCCAGATGGACCTGTTGCGGCGCTCGGCCGCGGGGGAACTGGCGGAATGGTTCGGCCCGTCCGCCCTGGCAATGGATCGCGCACATCGTTTGCATCGCTTTCGGCAGCGCGCCGGACAAACGCTCGCTGCCCTGCCCACGGCGGACCAGGCGTTGATCGCTGCTTATACCGAAGGCGTTAACGCTGGCTTGGCGGACCTCTTCCAGCCGCCATTCGAATATCTGCTATTGCGCAATACGCCCAGACCCTGGCGACCTGAAGATACGCTGTTGACCGTGTACGCCATGTATTTGGACTTGCAGCGCGAGCAATGGCAACGCGAGTCGGCGCGGGGGTTGCTGCATGACCGGTTACCGCCCGCGCTGGCCGCGTTCCTTGATCCGGTCGGCACTGCATGGGATACGCCGTTGCAGGGCGAAGCCTTTACTGCGCCGCCGCCGCCCGGTCCGGAGATCTTCAGCACCCAGCACTTGCCGGCTTTTCCAGCATCCGTTACCGCTGTTTCTTCAGCCTTTGATCTTCCACTTTCCACCACCGTGGCTGTCGACCCACCGCCAGGCAGCAACAACTGGGTAGTAGCGGGCGTTCTGACCGAGCATGGCGGCGCGCTCTTGGCTAACGATATGCATCTGCCTTTGCGGATGCCGAATATCTGGTATCGGGCGACGTTCGTTTATGCTGATGAGACCGGCCGTGAATGGCGTGTCTCTGGCATTACTTTGCCGGGCGCCCCGGCCATGGTCGTGGGTAGCAATGGACATATCGCCTGGGGTTACACCAACAGTGAAGGCGACTGGGCCGATCTGGTGCTTCTGGAGCCGGGCGATGACGATGATCATTACCAAACCCCGGATGGTCCGCGACCTTTCGAGATGATGAAGGAAACGCTGGCCGTCCGCGATGCCCCGGATGAAACACTGGAGATTCGGGAGACCGTCTGGGGGCCGGTGCTGGATCGCGATCACCGCCAGCGCCAGCGCGCCCTGCGCTGGGTGGCGCATGAACCGCGCGCCGTCAATATGAAACTTCTGGCGTTGGAACGCACGGAAACAGTGGATGCGGCGCTGGATATTGCGCGCCAAGCTGGCATTCCTGCGCAGAATTTGTTGTTGGCGGGCGCCGACGGCCGTATCGCCTGGACCATCGCTGGGCCGTTGCCGCGCCGCTTCGGTCACGATGGTCGCTTGCCTTCCTCCTGGGCGGATGGCCAACGCGGTTGGTCCGGCTGGCTTGAGCCTGCCGAGTATCCTCAGGTCATCAATCCGCCTGACGGACGTTTGTGGACGGCGAACAATCGAGTCGTGGACCGCGACGGATTAGAGCGGCTCGGTGATGGCGGCTACGCTCTGGGCGCGCGCGCGCGCCAGATCCGCGATGCGCTACTGGCTGGGGAGCGCTTCGCCGAAGCTGATTTTCTCAAGTTGCAACTCGATGACCGAGCGCTGTTTTTGGAGCGCTGGCGTAGACTGTTGTTAGCGACCTTGACGCCGCAGCGTTTACGCGACGACCCGCGCCGCCGGGAATTACGAAGATTCGTCATGGATTGGGGGGGGCGGGCGACAGTGGATTCGGTGGGTTATCGGATCGTGCGCGACTTTCGCCTGGCGGTGCGCCAGCGTGCGTTCGCGCCGCTGATCGCCCCCTGCCTGGAAGCTGATCCCGGGTTTGAATACAGCGCGTTTCGCCAACACGAAGGACCATTATGGCAACTCGTTTCCCGGCAACCCTTCCACTTGCTCGATCCCCGCTATCGCAATTGGTCGGAATTGTTGCTGGAAGCCGCCGACGCCACACTGCGCGAGCTGACCGTCGACGCTCAGCCCCTGGCGACGCGCACCTGGGGCGATTACAACCGGGTTTACATCCAGCATCCGTTCAGCCGGGTGCTACCCTGGTTAAGCGGTTGGCTGGACCTGCCGGCGCAACCGCTGCCTGGCGACCGGTACATGCCACGGGTGCAAACTCCGACCAATGGCGCGTCGGAACGCCTGGTGGTGGCCCCGGGTCGGGAAGCTGCGGGCATTTTGCACATGCCTGGCGGGCAGAGCGGCCACCCCCTGTCACCCTATTACCGGGCGGGAAACGCGGCTTGGACGGAGGGGGCACCGACCCCTCTGGAACCTGGCCCGGTACAACATCGCTTGACCCTGAAACCTAAAATTTAAACTCCCCATGCATCCTGATCCCTTCGTGCAATGGTTCCGTCAGGCCGGACCCTATATTAACGCCCATCGCGGCAAAACCTTCGTGGTGCTATTCGGTGGTGAGGCCGTGGAAGCCGAACATTTTTCCAATCTGATTCACGATCTTGCGCTGTTGCACAGTTTGGGCATCCGCCTGGTGCTGGCGCATGGCGCGCGGACCCAGATCGAAGCGCGCTTGCGCGAAGCCGGACGGGAATGGCGCTACGTCAATGAACTGCGGATCACGGAGGCCGATGACCTGCGCTATGTCAAGCAAGCGGTGGGACGGTTGCGCTTGCGCATCGAAGCCCGGTTATCGATGGGTTTGGCGAATTCGCCGATGCATGGCGCGCATCTGCGGGTTGTGTCGGGAAATTTGCTCACTGCTCAGCCCCTGGGCGTGCGCGAGGGCATTGATTACGGCTTCACCGGCGAAGTGCGGCGCGTTGACGACCAGGCGATTCGCCTGTGGCTGGATCAGGATGCCATTGTGTTGTTGTCGCCGATGGGCTATTCGCCGACTGGAGAAATTTTCA
>JAGRHM010000577.1 GCA_020445005.1 Candidatus Competibacteraceae bacterium
AGGTTTATCTGGGCCAAGTTAACCATGGTCTTGAAGAAAAAGATTGGCAAGTCACTTGTGTTATTTTAGCTCCCAATGCACCCGAACAAAACCCGGTTGAAGATGTCTGGTTAAGAGGCAAAAATTTTTTAAGAAGGCACTTTCATGAAAACAATACCTTCCATAAATTTAAAATGAGTTTTGTCAATTTTCTTAATAAGAAAGTTTTCCTTGGAAAGCGTGGTTGGTATATGAATATTCCACAACCTGAATAGGACTGCTATATATTAGCAAGACAGTACGCGGTTTGGACCGGCATTAGCACGGCGGGAACCTTCGCAGTGGGCATCCTGTTTTACGACGACTCCGCCAGCGTCTTACGGTTGGTTTCAGTGGGCCTGATCATCGCCGGAATCGTTGGCCTCAAGCTGGCGCATAACCCCGCTTGATGGATGGGGACCAAGAACCGCATGCGATACGCTTAGGGCCGCGACCAACCGCTGCACCGCTTCGGTCATGCCCGCCACTGCTTCCACAGGCGAAGCCAAGGGTAAATCGCCAATTTCCCAATATTCGATCCGGTGGGCATCAACCGGAAAGCGTTGTTTCACCATCGGTTCATGTTCGATGCGACTCAAGGCAATGATCGACTGCGCACGAGCCAAGTCCTCCGGTTGCGCCGATAATGGATAGCGCAACGCGGAGTCCAACGACACCCCCAGGGCGGTCAATGCTTGACGCGTATGCAGCGACAGCGGACCGGGATTACGAAACACCGTGATGTCCGGCGCTAATCCCCGCGACTCCGCCCGCCAGGCCCGCGCCCGTTGCCCAGCTAAATGGTTGAAATAGGCTTCACAGAACCGGCTACGATAATAATTGCCAGTACACAGAAACAGCACGTTGTTCATCAATACCGCGACCTCGCTCACGCCAATGCTTTCCCGGAGAATATTACGATGACGCTAATGCTCACATCGCCGGCCTTTGCCGACGGCCAGGCCATTCCCGTTCAGTACACCTGCCAAGGCGCCGATCGTTCGCCGCCTCTGGCCTGGACGGGCCTTCCCAACAACACCCGCAGTCTGGTATTGATCATCGATGATCCGGATGCGCCCGATCCGCAGGCCCCGAAAATGACCTGGGTGCATTGGGTCTTGTACAACTTGCCGCCCGACATTGCCGAACTGGCCGAAGGCATCGCCACCGCCTCGTTGCCACCGGGCACGGAAGAAGGTCTCAACGACTGGCGGCGCACCGGTTACGGCGGCCCCTGCCCACCCATTGGCCGCCATCGCTATTTCCATAAGCTCTATGCCCTGGATACGCGGTTGGAAGGCTTGCGTCAACCCACCAAAGCCCAGGTAGAAGCCGCGATGCAGGGGCATGTTCTCGCCCAAGCAGTGCTGATTGGAACTTACCAGAAATAAGCCGCGATTTGTTGTCAATGACTCCGCGCCTCATGGGCCGACACGGTGACCCGTCGCGCCGGCCCGCCGCCCGTCGTGAACCGCGGTGCTATCCTTCACCCGTGAACACATCCACGAACCGCCGAATCGCTTGTTTCAACGCCGCGATAGCGCCTTCCAGGGTATGTCGGGTGGACATGGCCCCCTCTACCGATAGATTCATCCACAACGCGCACGTTACGATCCCGATTGACCGGCATATAGCCTTTACCGGGCCTGCCGAAACGTCAAATTCAGCCGCTGCTCGCCCAGTAGCGCATGATGCCCTGCTTGGAGCGGCAATACGCCGTGATAGCGCAACCGGTCGGGACCGCCCCACACCACGACATCGCCATGTTCCAACCGAATCCGCTGCCGCGGCTCCTGGCGCTTGAGTCCACCCCACAGGAATATCACCGGCAAACCGAGAGACACGGAGACAATCGGCGCGCTCAGATCGCGTTCATCCCGATCCTGATGCAAGGACAGGCGAGCCTCCGGCGCGTAGCGATTGATCAAACAGGCGTCGGGCTGGAAGTCAGGAAACCCGGCGCGCGCCGCCGCCGCTTGCGCCAAGCGCCGGAACAGCGCCGGCATCGGCGGCCAGGGCCGTCCGTTCTGTGGATCACCCGGTTCATAGCGATAACCCGCCCGGTCGCTGATCCACCCGAGCGCGCCGCAATTCGTCATCGCCACCGACATCCGGTGACCGCTGGGCGTGATCATGTGGCGCAACGGCGCTTGCGCCAGAAGGGGCTGTAACGCCGCCCATAACGCCGGGGCATCCCCTGCGGCGAAGCCGTGCAGGAGGAACGCACCCGGTCCCAGCGCTTCCGACCCGGACGCCGGCGGGTCTGCTGTTGCAAACAAATCCCCGGTCACCGGAGATAATACCCCGACACACGCCAGATGCCATCAGCATCCATCATCGGCGTCACGGTCTCAATGGCCTGTTGCTTGTGAATCGGGCCATACGGAAAATACGGCATGACAACCGTTCGTCCCGGCGCCGAACCCCGTTCAGCTACCCCACCGCCCGCCGCTCAATGCACTCCAGGGCTTCATCCAGGGAATCGGCATAGAAGCCGTGTTGCGCATCCGGCCCTTGCCAGATGGCGACATGCTCCATCGGTTCAAACCACAACCATTCTGTACTGTTGGCCCACAGTTGGGCGTATGGCGTCAAAGCGACCAAGGGGAGACCAAGAATTTTCGCCGTTTGTTCGTTCAGCGGCCAAGGTTCAAAGGGGGATGTGGCCATGTGCAGCGCTTCCAGAAAGATGAACTTCCTGGAGTTTAGCTGCGATGCACGCCGAATGCACCGTAGAGGTGCTGCTCCAAAAAAACGGCCTTACCGAGTTGCGCCGTCGGCCTTATGCGAACGCGATCATGCTTAGCGCAACGACCGCCAACCCAACGATCAACGCCACGGTGACCGTTATCCAGACGAGAGGAGCTAAACAGTACCGAATCGGGGCGGCGATGGCCTCCACGAGCGGGTCGGGTGATCGTTGTTGCCGCCCATCATCGGCGGCGCAGGGGTGAAGTTCGGTGTTTATGGCGGTAATTCCTGATGAATTTTAGGGGTTTTATGCTATACTTATTTTACGTTTTAAGCTTAACCGCGCCTAAGCGCGGGGCGGAAAGTCGCGGATGCTGACGCGACGCCAGGACCGCCGGAGTGCCGAACATGCTCTCCGAGAGGGAGGCTTTGCGCATCCGGCGTTTTTCTGATGAGATAAGGAGGCCGATGATGAAAACCCATTCTCGCTTTTCACCGCATCTACCGGATCACGCGGAACGGATGCGCGCCCGCCACGGCCAAGAGAATCGCCGCCCAGCACCGGGTTCCGGCAAAACCCATCCGGTATCCGTGATGCGGCTCGGCGGCGTTCGCCATTGCCGCCATCGGTAACCGATCGCTCCCGTCAGCCTCACCCCCCACAGAGGATGACGGGGGCGACCGGATCAGCGTGCACGCGGTCGATCCGTCGTGGTATGCAGGGTCAAATAATACGTTTCCATCAACGCCCGCTTGGTGTGTTGTCCCCACCCCCACAACAACGGGCCAAACTCCGTCCAGTCCAGGGACGTGCGCAACTGCATCAACAAGCGGCGCAGCTTGAGCAGGTCGTCGGGCGCGTCCAACTGCACAATGGGCAAAAACCGGGTTTCCGTGATCCCGCGCCGGGCGCATTGCACCGCCAGATTCACGGCCCCTCTCTGGTATAGCGCCCACGGCAGAAAAAACGCCAGCCGTTGGTGCCGGAGGCCGGGCCGGATGCCCGGAAATAATGCATAAAGTGTCTATCGGGGCGCGAGCTGAGCGGAATCGGTCTAATACCGGAGAGCGCATAAGCGCTTGAAGGTGGTTAGGCCGATTACCGCTCCAGCGAGTTGATAGGCGGAGCGC
>JAGRHM010000578.1 GCA_020445005.1 Candidatus Competibacteraceae bacterium
ACTCCATCGGCCCCTGGAACCAGCCAATGATTTTCTCTCCCGCCAGCAAACGGGCGACGTGTGGGATCAATTCCGCATCGGGTAAGACCGTCGATTTGGCTCCCAGCCGTCCTAACCGGGCGCTCACCTCAGCATTGTCAAAATACGGTCCCAGGAAAGCGCCACGCATCCGGTCGGTTTGACCATCCGCTGATCGGGGCTGGTCCGCGTACTGATGCCAGGCAGCCAGCGCTGCGCCCACCGCGCCGCCAGCATCGCCTGCCGCCGGTTGAATCCATAGATCCCGGAAAATCCCCTCGCGCAGAATGCACCCGTTCGCGACACAATTCAAAGCCACGCCACCGGCCAGGCACAAAGAGTCATTTCCGGTTTCTCGCCGCACCGTTCGCGCCAACCGCAGCACAATCTCCTCCGTCGCGTCCTGAATCGACCGCGCCAGATCCATGTCCCGCTGAGTCAACCAAGTTTCCGGTTGGCGTGGTGGACCCTCGAACAGCGCATGAAAACGTGCATTGGTCATGGTCAGGCCGGTGGCGTAATCGAAATAATCCATATTCAATCGGAACGTGCCATCCGGTTTCAAATCCACCAGCCTTTCCAAAATACGGTCGACATAACGCGGCTGACCATAGGGCGCCAATCCCATCACTTTATACTCGCCGGAATTGACTTTGAAACCGGTGTAATAAGTAAACGCTGAATACAGCAAGCCCAGCGAATGGGGGAAGTCGATTTGCCACAAGGGTTCCAAGCGATTGCCCTCACCCTGCCAAACCGATGTGGTCGCCCATTCGCCGACGCCGTCCAGACACAACACTGCGGCTTTGGAGAACGGACTGGCGAAAAATGCTGACGCCGCATGGGCCTGATGATGCTCGGTGAATAACAGAGGCGGCAGCGACTGGACCATTATCCCGGCGACTTCCGCTAATTCCTGGCGCAATAACGACTTAAGATACAGCTTTTCTTTTAACCAGGTCGGCATCGCCGCCAGAAACGAACGAAAACCGCGTGGCGCACAGGCCAGATAGGTTTCCAGCAACCGGTCAAACTTGAGCAGTGGCTTGTCGTAGAAGACTACGCTATCGAACGCGCTTAACGGTACGCCAGCGGTATCGAGGCAATACCGCAGCGCCGCCCTGGGAAAACGGGCGTCATGCTTCTTACGAGAAAACCGCTCCTCCTGAGCGGCTGCGCGAAGCGCGCCGTCCTCAAGCAAGGCAACAGCGCTATCGTGGTAGTACGCGGAAATGCCCAAAATGCGCTTCATGAATTACCAAGCGGTCGTCTATTAAAAGATTGCCAATCATTGTAGCGGATTGCAGGAGGGATGGTGCGGCTAATGGATGAAATCGCTTGATGCAGATCCTCACTACCGAGGATTCGCCTGCTGAACCAGTAGCGACTTTCAACTGAGCAGCGTTGATGGCTTGGCTACTCGACATAAACATCATTATTGCCGCCGTGAAAGGTGTTCCGTCGGTTCGAGCGCATTTACAAAAGGTACGGGCAATCGATGTCATGCTATCGCCGATCGTGATCGACGAACCCGAACAATGTCGGGGAATTTGCGCAGATACAGGAACTTAAAATCGGAAACTGGCTGGAACTCTGAATTCCTGATTAACCAGAAGAGCGATCCACAATCCTCTCGCCTTCACCCCGCGCGCCTGATAATACTATGCGGATTTATGGCAGGAACCGCTGGTAATACTCCGGACTTTGCAGGAAGCTGTTGATCAGACCAACAACGGACGCGTTGCTGTCGAGCAATCCCACCCAATCATCAAGCTCGCTGGCCTCCGGGGCGCGCTGCAACAGGCTCAGGTACAACAGAGTCACTGTTTTTTCGCCGCTCATTACGCCGAGTTGCGAAAGGTGGCTTTCCACAACGCCAGCGTGAGTCATATCGCCTTCCAACAGCCGGCTTGTCCCGGACGCCACTTCGTCGGGATTGCCTTCCCGCTTGCGAAAGTCCCGGTATTGCTGCATCACGAAGAGGCGAGGGTTATTGAAGACATCATTGTCCTTGACATCGGGATTCAGACCTTCCTGCAGTTCGATACGGTCGGGAACGTTATCGTCGTCGCGGTCATCATCGCGAACGGGGGCAGCAGCACGCATGGATTGACTGGCCAGGAAACGGTGATAATAGAGATTCAGCAACGGAACGAATTCCCGAGTGGCCTTGCGACTGCCGCGCGCGTTCGGATGATCGTCGCCGTCCGAATCGTAATAAAGGGTATTAACGCCATTGTTGGTATGCACGATTTGCCCCTTCCTGACGCCGTGATGGTTGCGGGGATGGGTAAGCACATTGTAAAAGTCAAAAACCGCTACATTGCCAAGGGTATAGTGGTTTTCGTTCAGCCAATCGTAGACCAGCCAGTTGTTGAAGGCGCGGGCATTGTCAGCGTAAGTGGAATCCTGCAAGGGCGGCGCAGTAATAACGATGAACAGCTTGTCAGGGCGAGTGTGGAAATATTCGAGTAGATCGTTGTAGACGAATTTAGCGTGCCCGACCGTGAAGTCTTCAGTGGAATCTGGCGGATCGTTCGGGCTGCCGGCCAGCGCCGAGTTCGGGAAGCAGGATTTAAACATCACGATCTGGTTTTCGCCACCCGGATCATCAGGCAGGCGCGTGTAGGCGGAATGTTGCTCGCTTTCATTGAACAGCGCCTCCAGGTAGCGAGGCGTCTTGTTGCTGCGGAACCACTCGCGCCAGTTGATAATATCGGTGCGATCACCAATGCCGTTCGGTCCCCAGCCATAGTTGGTGTCCGAAACAAAGTAGTTGTTGACGGCCAATCTGCGCCCCAGGTTCCCATAGCCGTCGGCAAGCCAGTTCTCGCCGGTAGAGTGGTGGATAAAAATCAGTTTGACCGGAAACTCTGGAGGCGTGACATCGGCGCTCTGGGCGAGAGCGAAATTTGCGGATATTCCTTCAAAAATTAACAGAATGGTCAATACGATTCCCAACATAACGATGCGTTTCATGGCGTTCCTCCCAGCAAGTTTAATGCACAGCGGTTTTCCAGAATGGTTTAAGCCGCAAGGGAAGGAAGCATGAATAGCGCCATGTTTTATAGGGTATTATTTTAATTTATACGTGAAAAATCAGCCAATTAAATGGGTTGCTTTGAATGGTCCCGAGTCAGGTTGATCGGATCAAAATGAACCACTCAGCGGAGTTGTCGTGAAATCACCCTTGCAACCCTGTTTCCATGAGACCTGAACATCATGGCAACAGCAGATCGCCGCCTTCCATCTGCAACACTTCCACGCGCCAGCCGACCAGCAACACAC
>JAGRHM010000579.1 GCA_020445005.1 Candidatus Competibacteraceae bacterium
CAAAAATGAATTCGCCACCAGTGTCCAAGTTGACAATACCCCCGGCAAAGCCGGGGGTTTCTCAGGATAATAAAACCTTGCGCATTTGTTGCGGCGTGAAGATTCACTACACTCTGCAGGACTACCGATACTTCCTCACTGCTTATGAAATAGAGCCAAATAAAATCAATTAGCTATTGACCACTACTTCTGCAGGACTGCCCCCAAACAGATCGCCAACGGGATCAGTGGAGTAGACAGCCATGAGGGGATGCTCAGCGGTTGGCCGATCAAGATGATAGCCTTGGGCAAGGTCAACGCCCAAATCCCGCACCATGTTAAAAGTGGCTGCATCCTCAACGCACTCTGCCACGGTGATCTTGTGCAGGCCGCGCGCTACTTCCACTATAGCCCTTATGAACACCTGGTTATCGTAATTATTGGGCAAATCGCGAACAAACAGACCATCGATCTTCAAAACTTTAACATTCAAATACTTCAGGTATGCGAAGGTAGAGAACCCACTGCCGAAATCATCCAGACAAACGCCGCACCCTATCTGCTGGATGGCTTCGATGAAACGTTGTGCATCCTGGACGTCAGAAACGGCGGCGGTTTCAGTGAGTTCAATGAACAGCCGCTGCGAATTCACATTATGCTCTGTGAGCAGGCGCTGGATGAACTGAGGCAAGGCCGGATCGTCGAAGGTGCGGCCCGAAATATTGACGGCGAGCGGCGGCAAGTCAGGGCGCTGGCCCAGCAGAGCGATGCTCTGTTTCAGCATCCAGCGGTCGATGTCGAGCACCTGACTGCTCTTTTCCGCCAGGCGGATGAATTGACCAGGCAGAATGGGATGATCGGGATCATCCGGATTATGCATCCGGATCAGCACTTCCAAGTGGCTGAGCGTATTGTTTTCAGTACGATAAACGCCCTGGAAGTGCAGCTCGAACAATTCGTCTTCCAATGCCTGGGCAATCCGGCTGTTCCAGTTCAGGCGCTGCATCATCGCCTCGGTCGAGTCGCGGTTGGGATCATACAATGCCCAGGAGTTCTTACCCTGATTTTTTGCTTGATACATTGCGGTGTCGGCGTGGGCCACCAGTTCCTCCACGTTCTCGCCGTGCTCGGGGAAAAGGGCGATCCCCACGCTGGCCGTCAGGCGCAGGTTAGTCCCGCGGAAACGAAACGGTATCGCGGAGATCGTATCCACAATGCGCGTGGGCAACGCGCCGACCTCATGTCCAGTCCCGACGTTGCTGAGAATAGCGAACTCGTCACCGCCGAGCCGCGCGAAGATTTCCGTGGCGCGCACTTGGGTGGTGATTTCGCCGGCTGTGCGCACCAGCGCCATATCGCCGGCTCGATGACCGAACGTGTCGTTGATAGCCTTGAATTCATCCAGATCGAAGTAAATCACCGCGAACTGATCACCCGTTCGCAAGGCAGTGGCGATTTTCTGTTCCAGATGCTTCTGGAAGCTGTGCCGGTTACACAGACCGGTTAGCGGGTCGCGCTCGGCCAGATACAACAGTTGCTGGGCGGTCTGGCGTTCGTGGGTGATATCCTCGTAAAGCCATAGTCGTCCCAATAAGCGGTCTTCGCTGTCCATGACCGGATACGACATCTGGGTGAGGATACGTCCATCGTAGAGATCGATTTCGCAGCGCTCGCTGATTTCGTGGGTGTCCAGCACCTGGAGCACGTAGCGCGAGGCGTGGTCCGGCCGCGCGAAGCAGTGGGTGGAATGTTCCAGGATCTCCCGCATCGGATGCCCGATCAAATCCAGGGTTTCGTCGATGGCCCACATCCTCAGGAAAGCCGGATTGAGATATTCCACCCGCTGCCGATTGTCTTCGAATAAGATGCCAACGTCCATCGCCGCCAGCAAGGCCCGCAACCGACCCTGCTCGCGCTTAGTCACCGCCAGCAATTCCCGCTGCCGCTGCTCAGCGACCCGCAGTTCCTCGACGGTTTTCGCCAGCAGGGTTTCCGCTTGTTTGCGCTGAGTGATGTCGGTGTTGGTCCCGATGATCCGGAGTGGTTCGCCTTGATCATTCCGCTGGACAATGCTCCCAAGGGAAAGGATCCAAATCCAGTCGCCGGTCTTAGTGCGCTGGCGAAATTCCGTCCGGTAGTCGGGAGTTTCCCCGGCGACATAACGCTGATAAGTCTCGGCCACCGGCTGGCGATCGTCCGGGTGCAGCCGCTCGATCCATGCCGCGCGCGTCTCATGGAACTCTTTAGGTTCATAACCGAGCATCCGGGCGTACTCGGGGCTAACGACGGCCACGCCGGTCCGCATGTCCAGATCGTAAAGACCTTGGTTGGCCCCCTCCAGCGCCAGCCGTAAACGTTCCTCGTTTTCGCGCAACGCGGTTTCGGCTCGCTTACGCTCGCCGATTTCCTGCTCGAGCGCCGCGTTGGCCTCGGCCAGCGCCTGATTACGCTCGACCTCGACCGCAGCCTGGCGGTGTAATTGCCGATGAGCGGTGCTGAGTTGTTCCAGCATCCGGTTGAAAACGCGCCCGAGTCGCTCGATTTCGAGCGTCCCGTGAAAAGCGAACCGGTGTTCCAACGAGCCGCTCTCGATAACCGACTGGGCGACAGCTTCCAACTTGCGCAGAGGCTGGGTCAGATAATGAGCGCCCGCCCGGGCGAGAGGGAAAACCGCCAACACCATGCCGATCCCGATGACGGCGTAGAGCAGAAGCAGCCGGTTCAAAGATCTGGCCAGGGCGCTTCGATCGGTCGACACTTCCACGGCAATCCACAGGGGTTGCAACGCGGTCGGCAGGGTAAGCATTTCCGTATGCGACAGACGGTCGGGACCCTGAAAAGTACCGGGTAGCACTGCGGGCAACGCGGCCACCCCCATCTTCGGGTAGACCAGCTGCATGGTGGTGCGCTCATCGCCTGGACCCAGCAGGGA
>JAGRHM010000580.1 GCA_020445005.1 Candidatus Competibacteraceae bacterium
GTGCTGCGCGCCCGGCGCGCGCCGCGCAAGCTGCATCCCGACGGGGTTCCACGGGAACGAGGTTTTCGAGGCATGGTGGTGTTTCAGGGACGCAGCGACGCTAAGCCGACGCTGTATGTGAGCACCATCTCCAACTGGGGAGGGCTAATCCTGCGCTCGGCGGACGGACGCAACTTCGAGGTGGTGTCCGCGCCGGGTCTGGGTGACGACCGCTTGTTGTCCTTCAGGGCGCTTATCCCTCTGGAAGGTAAACTGTTTACGACTCCAATCGGCAGCGTGGTCGGCGATACGTTGGATCGCAACAACACGATCCGCCCCACAGTTTTTGTCAGTGACGATCCGGCGAACGGCGTCTGGCGCCAAGCCAGTCTCGACGGCATGGGGGATGCGCGTAATCAGGTGATCTTTCAAATGGCAGCTTTCGGGAGCTGGCTTTACGCCGGCACCGGCAACCCGGAACGGGGGTGCGAGCTGTGGAAAACCGACGCGCGGGGGCAACCGCCCTATCGCTGGCGCAAGGTGCTCGAACGGGGTGGATATCGTTATAATCTTAATGAAAGTGTTACCGCCATGACGCCCTTTGGCGATGCACTATATGTGGGGACGGGATTACCGGGACTCGGTTATGACCGGGCGCATGATGTGGGACCAGCGGCGGCGGAATTGTTGCGTATTTACCCTGACGACGCCTGGGAGCTGGTGGTGGGCGAACCCCGCTTCTCACCGCAGGGCTTGCAGGCGCCATTGAGCGCAATGGGGCCTGGTTTTGACGATCCCTATAACTCGGTATTCTGGCGCATGGCGGTTTACGATGGCTGGTTGTATGTGGGCACCCATCAATGGCAAGCCTATGACAGCCTTCTGCACCAGAACGAGATCCCGCGTGGCGGATTTCAGTTATGGGCAACCCCGGATGGTCAGCGCTGGCGGCCCGTAACGCTCGACGGATTGGCCAATCCCTTTGCAGTCGGAGTGCGCACATTAGTGCCGACGCCACACGGACTGGTGCTGGGGACGGATGATCACAGCCTGCTTAAACAACGGGCGCAGCGCAGGCGTAACGAGCCGGTTGCAAACCCCGACGCTTCGGGACTGGAAGTCTGGCTGGGTCGTGATCCGTCCCGGCGGTCGCCGCCAACCTGTGGCGGCTATGGCTGAAACCCTTGAATCTTTTGCACTTAAAACCGGTTGATTCCATGCCGTCTTCCGTTTTCAGTATAGCCAAACGCGGCCGCCGCCAACTAATCAGGGGCAAATCTGCGTATACGGTAGCGCCGCCGCTGTTTATTTTGACTTGCATGCGCTCCTATTCCTCACTGGTGTGCGGCATGCTGGGTCAGCATCCCCAGTTATACGGCCTGTTGGAAGTTAATCTGCTGGCAGGCGACACCGTGGGCGGCGTTGTCAAGCTGTTCCGCCGCATTCGGCCAACCAGTCTGAACGGGTTGCTGCGCACCATTGCTCAACTGGAATATGGCGCGCAGACCGAGGACACCGTTAACGCCGCCTGGGATTGGTTGCATCCACGTATGAACTGGTCGACCCGCAGGATGTTTGAGCATATCGCCGCTGCGGTGGCGCCGCGCCGTTTGATCGAAAAGAGTCCACTCAATGTGATGCGTCCGGTGTTTTTGCAACGGATGTATCGCTATTTTCCCCAGGCGTACTACCTGCACCTGACCCGTCATCCGCGACCGACATGCCGCTCCATTCAGCAGATGGTCGAGGAAACGGACGCCAAAAAAGGGACGCGCCGCGCCGAAGAACTCGACCCGGAAGGATTGTGGCGAAGAGCGCACGAAAATATCCTCGACTTTGAGCGGCAGCTGCCGCCCGGGCAGATGATGCGCATTCGCGGCGAAGACTTGCTGAGCGATATCGATGGTTACCTGCCGCAGATCGAAGCCTGGCTCGGCATCGATAGCACGCCCACGACGCTGGAAGCGATGAAGCATCCCGAATGTTCGCCCTACGCTTGCATGGGACCGTCCAACGCGCCCTTTGGCAGCGATCCAAACTATCTCAAACAACCGCATTACCAACCGCGGCCCATCGCCGAGGCGCGACTGGACGGCCTGCTGGAATTTCGCACGCCGCGCCAGGAAGTTTTTTCCGAAGCGACCCGCCGCATCGCCCAGCAGCTCGGTTATCGCTGACCATGACGGCGCTGCGGCGGGAAGACTTTTGCTGTGTGGCCCGCGAAGGTCTGGGCGACCCATCGGCGCGTATTGTTCAGGCGATGTTCTGGAGCGGCGATGGGTTATACGTCGGCACGGGAGGACGCAGCCGTTATCCCCTGGGGTTATCGGCGTCAGCGCTAGCCCGCCTGGGACCGCTGGGCGACCGGTTGCGGCAACGCGACGCGACGCAGCAGAACCGGCCTATTGGCGCCCGGTTGTGGCGTTTCGATCCACAACGCGGCGACTGGCGTCAGATTTATCGCGCTCCGGAGGTCAGCAACGGGCAGGGCGAATGTTATCCTCGGGATCGTAACATCCGGGCGGCCACGGTTTTTGCGTCGGCGAACGGCCCAGGCGGTTTGTATGTCGGCGCTAGCGCGATGGAAGGGGCGTTCCACTTGCTGCGCAGCGTCGATGGCGTAGCCTTCGTTGATATCCCGCATCATAATCTGGGATTGCCACCAGACGCGGATATCCCTTCAGTGCGCGCCCTGTGTCCGTTAAACGGACGGCTTTACACCTCGCCGGTCGGCAAGCTGCGCGGACGCGGTATGCTTGACGATAATATCAGCGACTATCCGATTGTTTTTGAAACTGATGATCCTGAGCAGGGCGCATGGCGGGCGGTCAGCGCATCCGCATTTGGCGATCCGACCAATCTTTCCATCAATGAGCTGGTGGTCTTCGCCGGCGCTCTCTATGCCGGAACGTTGAATATTCAGCACGGCTATCAGGTCTGGAAAACGGATGTCCAGGGCGCTTCGCCCTACCGCTGGCGCAAGGTGCTGGAGCGCGGGGCGGGGCGAGGCCCGGCGGCGTCGATCGTGACTTGCATGGCGGCTTTTCGGGGGGCGCTGTATATCGGCAGCGCCCTGCAACGTCAGGGGCACGGAGGGTTGGATCGTTATGGTCCCATTCCGGGCGAACTGGTCAGACTCTATCCCGACGATACTTGGGAGCTGGTCGTGGGCGAATCCCGACCGACGCCCCAGGGGCTGAAAGTCGCGATGAGCGGTCTGGGTGCGGGATTTGGCGATCGGTTCAATCGCGGTCCCTGGTGTCTGGCCGAACATGAAGGCTGGCTGTATGCCGGCGCCAGCGACTGGCGGATTTTCAAGACCTTCCTGCCCGGTCCGGATTCGCATCTTTCAGCGCGTTATAAAGCTGCCTTGCGGGATTCCCAGGCTGGTTATCGGGGCGGATTCGCGTTATGGCGCACGGCCGACGGCGTAACCTGGGAGCCGGTAACCTGCAACGGTTTTGGTGACGATCCTGCCATCTATGCTGTGCGCACCCTGGTCTCGACGCCCTTTGGGTTGTTCGCTGGCACCGCCGGCAGTCGCGGAGGATTTCAGGTCTGGCGAGGCGCGGCGGCGTCCGCTTCATCCGCTGGAAATGGCGGGTAAGCGCACGATTGATCAAGAAGCTGATGAGTTCGTCGCCCCCCCTCTTTATCCTTGCTCCGGCGCACAGCCTCGCGCCTTGGGTCAATGCTGCGCTGGGGCAACACCCACAGCTTGAGGCATTACCAAGTATCCCCCTACTCACGCAGGAATTGATCAGGATGCCCCACCGCCTGGAGTGGCAAAATGCCCTGATCGGTGCGATTGCCCAAGCACGCTGGGAGCGACTGGATGAAACGGCGCTGGATTGGGCGCGTCACTGGCTCCTTCGCCAGTCGCCACGTAATGGCGCATCCATGCGGTTGACCCTGGCGGACTGGATTGCTCCAAGGCAGATGGTCGAGCGCAATCTGTGTTATCTTCACCCAAAAGTGTTGGACCGAATACAACGGCTCTTTCCCGAAGCTTATTACCTGCATTTGACCTGTCATCCAGTTCTGCACGGGCGGGCAGCCGGTCGCTGGCGCGTTCGGTCGGGCCAGCGACCGGCGCTCATTGACCTGACGCGAACCTGGCTCATGCCGGTACTGATCACCCTGGAATTTTTTGAGGGCTTGCCCCGGGAAAAGCGCCTGACGCTGCGCGGCGAGGATTTTCTTAAGGAGCCGGCTAATTACTTGGGGCAACTGATCAAATGGCTGGGCCTGAATGAAGATCGGGACGCCATTGCCACCATGCTGCATCCGGAGCGCTGGCCGTTTGCCGAAACAGAATTGGATTGGGCTGCGTTCAGCGATGATCGAGAATTTCTGGCCTATCCTGGCCTGCCGATTGCGCGAGGTTGGCCCGACCATACCGAGGAAGATATTGCACCGGGTATGACGCATGAAATACGCCATTACGCCCGCTTGCTGGGTTACACCGAAAACGACCAATCAGCCTATTCCGAATAATTATGATGGCTCCTCTTTTCATTCTTTGTCCAGGGCGCTCTTTCTCATCAGTGGTTTGCACCATGCTCGGGCAGCATCCCGAACTTTATGGCGTTCCCGAATTAAATCTGTTCATTGCCGATTCGGTCGGCGGAATGATGGATTTTTTCCTGTCCAGCAAGCAGCGTTACAGAATGCATGGCCTGGTGCGCGCATTGGCCCAATTGCATGATGGCGAGCAAACGGAAACCACGGCGCAAGCGGCTTGGGAATGGCTGGAGCAGCATCGTGACTGGAGTAGTACAAAATTGGCCCATTACCTGGCCGAGCGCGTTCACCCTCGGGGTTTAACCGATAAAAGCCCG
>JAGRHM010000581.1 GCA_020445005.1 Candidatus Competibacteraceae bacterium
GCAGTTGGTCCACGGCGGCATGATCCACGGCGGCGTCATCAATGATTTTCTGCTGGACGGCCATCGCGGCGTCCAGCTTGGCCAGCGCCTGGTCATGTTCCTGTTGACGGTTCAGCACGTCCAGAACGGCGGTCAGGGCGGGGGTCGTTTTCATGCGTAAAATCTCTTTGTTCGGGAATGAGGAAAGGGTTGGTTAGTCAGTCGGCGGCGTAGAACGCGGCGGGTTCCAGTTGCTGCCAGGCTTGCCCATAGCTCAGGCCCTTTTCCCGAGACAGGGCGATGGCGCTTTGGGCGCGCTGGGTAATCAGGAACCGTTCAATGGCCTGTTCAATCGACAGGCGCGGGTTGTCGGCGCGGTCGCGCTCAATCTGGGCGCGATGCTGCGGGGCAAAGCGGGCGATCGGGTCAGGGTCAGCGCCGACGGTTGCGCGATTGGCGGCGCTGCGGTCGGCGGGGGGCCAATAGGCTTCCTTGACCTGTTCTAACCCCTTGGCAAAGGCGTCGGCAAAGCTTTCGTTTAGCTGGCGCTTGGCGGCCTTTTCAGCGGCCTTTTTTTGGAGTAGTCGCTCATACGCCTGTTTGAGATTAATGCCTAAGTGCTTCAATGTTTCGTCAATAAAAGCTTGATCCTCTTTATTCAATTTCACGGGAATGGTGAATTCCTCAGCGACAGCGGGGAAGAGCGACATCGTGGGGGTTCCTTCTCGGTTCAGGGCGGTAAGGGAAAGGTTGGGTTGGTTGGTCAGGCCGGCGCTGGTCAGCCGGACAATGCGCTGGCTGTCCTTTTCGTACTGAAAAACCGGACTCAGAAAGCGGTACTCGCGGGCTTCAATCTGCTGTCGAGCGCGTTCCGTCCAGTCGACTTGACCCCAGACCGCAGCGCCGCCACGCACTTCCAAGCGGGTAATCCAGCCGGCGGCGGGCGCGTCCAGGCCCTGCGGGGCGCGGTGTTCGCTGGCGTGTTCGTAGTCCAACACCAGGGGCATTCTCGATTGAGCAACCACCCGGTCGGGCAGGTCGTTACGCCAGCGCCGCCCGTCATAGCCGGTGATGTCTGTGGCGTCAGGCAACAGTTGAATCCACGTCGGCGCGGCGCTGGCGCTGGCCGGCAGGGGTAGAGGGGTGTTCAGGGCAAGGGTCAGCATGTGGGTTTCCATCCTTCCGGTAGGGCATAACGGGCGAGTCCGGTTCCATGGTCCTGACTCGCGGTAATCGGCCAGCCACGGCGGCGCAGGCGGTGAATGAGCGAAGACAGTCGCCAGATTGAATGACGTTCAGCCACGCTTACGGCGTCGACGGGCCGGCCTGCTAGCAAGTCGCTGGAGACAAGATCAATCTGGCGTTGCCGCAGGGACATGGGCTAACTCTTCAGCGATTTGGGCGCGATGCAAATCCATCATGGCGCTGACCAAGTGGCGTTGCACTTTGACCAGGGCGCATTGGGCGACGGGGTGAGCCGGGCGCAGGCGCTCTAGCTCCTCACTGGCGTCCATTAAATCGTTATGGATTAACTCCAATCGGGAGGGAATATTCATGGACGCACCTCCCCTTGCTGTACGCCGTTGCGCTGATCAAGCCAGGCGAAAAATCGGCCTTCGTCAAGAACAATGCGCCGACCGCATTTGAGGATAGCGCCGGCTTCTTTTAAGCCATTGCCGGGCAGCTTGCCCTTACTGCGGTCGCGTTCATCGCTGCAATGAATTAGGTGCCGGATACTGGCTTGGCTAAATGCGGGGTGTCGTTCGGAAAACTGCCTGACAGATAGCAGGACTCGCGGTTGCGGATGGTTCATGATTTTGATTGGCCTCTTGCTCGTGGTTTGTGCGGCCAATCATGACGGGGTGTTGCGGGGGTGTCTTACCGATTGGAACCGATTGGAACCGATTGGAACCAATTGGCTAATTGGTTAATTGACGGCTATTTGCGACGAGCTTTTATCTCGGCTAACCATTTATTCATTGCGCGCTTTTCCGCAGGAATAGGAATGCCTTCAAGCTCTAAGTCTTTCATCCATTTGTATGCGAGAGTTTCAACATCACCATCCAGCCAGTCTTGTCCATATTGCTGTGATAACGCAGCATCCAACATTTTAAGCAGGGTTGATTTGGCTCTAGGCGGGGTGTCTTCATTACCACATGAAACGATATTAACGCTATCGCTAGCGGATGAATGTTGATCATCAAGAAACAGAAATAGCGGGCGTTGGTTATGGCGCTCTGCATACTGTTTCAAGTCTTGGCGCGAATAGCTGGTTAGTGGTATGCGACTCTGATTTGTCAATTCGCCTCGCCGTTGCGCCTCGGCTAACGTCAATCGCATACCAGTGACAGCGCTGGGGTGATCGTTGTTATAGTTTGGTTCCAGTCCCAGCCACAGATAGGCAGATTCATAGTCGTTAAAATTATCTCGTAAATTCCAGTGAGTAAAATCAGTTATCCTATTCGCTTCCATCTTTTTGTTCTGATGAGTACGCCGGAATCCTTGCTCGAGGGTTCCGGCATTTTTGTTTCTGGGGCTATTCGCCAAAAATCTTGGCGTTCATGCGGTTCACCACGCTGGCGGTATGCGGTTCCGACAGGTGGGCGTAACGTTTCACCATCGCCAAGGTTTTATGGCCCAGGATGGCGGCGATTTCTTGGAGAGTTGCGCCGCTCATGGCCAGGTAGCTGGCGGCGGAATGCCGTAAATCATGCCAGTGGAAATCTTCAATTTGCGCGACCTCCAGCGCGATGTCCCAGGCATGGCGGAATTGCGCGGG
>JAGRHM010000582.1 GCA_020445005.1 Candidatus Competibacteraceae bacterium
TGGCTGTTACTGTTGGGACGACGCAAGGCGCTGGCGGAACGGGAGATCAGCGCGGTTAAATTTGACCTGCGGCAGATCGGCCTGGCGTTGTTGACGCTGGCGGCGTTAGCGACCTTGTTGGGCGCGGTCGAGCAGGGCTTGCTGGGGGCGCCGGATATGCAGGTGGCCGGTCATCGTTCGAGCGCCTGGCAGTTGAACTGGTATGAGGACCGGATCGCTGGCCCTATGTCGACCGCTGAAGTGATCACCGCGCCCTTGCTGGTCTATCGTGGCCTGATGCTGGTCTGGGCCTTGTGGTTGGCCCTGGCGCTGCTCAAGTGGCTAAATTGGGGATGGGGTTGCTTTAGCGCCGGCGGATTGTGGCGGTCGCTGCGGCGGAAAGCGTAGGCTTTTGGGTTGTACGAAAACTATGTAGCCTGGATGCAGGCCATCAGGCCGAAATCCAGGACTTTCCCGGATTCCGCTTCGCTCCATCCAGGCTACACTCCTTCTTTAACCATACTGCATCATGTCGCCAGATTCTGCTCAGCGAATTCCCAGTTCATCAAATGATCCATGATGGCGGCTATATAGTCAGTCCGGCGATTTTGGTAATCCAGGTAATAGGCGTGTTCCCAGACATCAATCGTTAACAGGGGTTTCCGGCCCTGAGCAATCGGCGTATCCGCATTACCGGTTTTTACAATGGCCAGCTTGTCGCCGTCCTTGACCAGCCAGGCCCAACCGCTGCCAAACTGACTGGCGGCGGCTTTCGCAAACTCGGTTTTGAACGCATCAAAATTGCCGAAATCCTTCTCAATATGTTCCATTAATGCGCCAGTTGGCTTGCCGCCTCCTTTAGGTCGCAGGCTGTTCCAGTAGAATGTATGGTTCCAGACCTGGGCCGCATTGTTGAAAATTGCGGTCTGGTCCGTCTTGCCGGCGGTAGCCTGGATGATGGCTTCCAGCGTTTGATCAGCCATTGGCGTTCCGGCGACCAGCTTGTTGAGGTTGTTGACATAACCTTGATGATGCTTGCCATAGTGGAACCCGATGGTGTTAGCCGAGATGTGTGGACTTAGGGCGTTGTCGGGCCAGGGCAGGGGTGGCAGCGAAAACGGATCGCCAGCGCTGGCGGCGTGCGCTGATCGCGTGTTGACAGCGCCGTCTACGGCTAGAGCCGTGGCGCTGACCAGCAAGGCATTCAGAAACTGGCGACGATTCAATGGATAATCCGACAGATTGGGAAAGGACATATGTAGTACTCCGCTTGGGATTGGAACAGCTTATCTTCGCACGAATGCAAGCCGAGCAAGCAGATGCCGTCGACAAGCTTCAGTGTGCTGAAGTAATCATCTGCGGTCAGATACCCGAGGCTGGTTAAACTATACACGGGGATGACGCGGTTTAAATGCGTCAGATAGGTATCGATACGACTTTTCTCGGCATCCCCGGTCGTGTTTGGAATGCGCTTTCATTTTGGTCTTGGCTTTAGGCTTCTCGGTCAATGCTTATGAAAACACTACTTAGTCAATTCAGCTTACGGACCAAGCTGATTGGGCTGTTTATCATCATCAAAGTCGCGCCCCTGGTAGCGCTCGCGCTGCTGGTTTGGCAAGAAATTCAGGATCTGGGACAAGGAATCCAGGATCATACCGATCAAATGGTTACAGAGGTGCGTTCCACCGTTGGGGAGATGGCGGACGAATTTTCCACTACCGCCAAAAAGGCCCTAAACGAACGCACGCGGGAAGAGCTGGAACGGTTGACCACGGATACCGCCCGCCAGGTGGCGAACTTCCTGTATGCGCGGGATGAAGATATCTTGCAAGCTGCCAAACTTACGCCCAACCAGGAGCTCTATGAGCGTTTCATCGCCGCCCGATCAGAGTCGGCGATCGATCCCGGACGCTGGCGTCTGGCAGAGGATGGCAGCCAATGGGTAGCTGTTACTGAAGCCTCTGCAAAACAGGATGTTGTCCCCGACATATCGAGTAATCGGGAAAACAATGAAGCCTTTCATTACCGCCCACCGGAAAAAGTGTTGCCCAGCCTGCGTAAGCCGCTATTTCATGAAATCACTTTCGTCGGTCTTGACGGCGTGGAGAAAATCAAGGCGTCCGCCACCTCGTTATTGCCGCGCGCATTGCGCGATGTCAGCCAGCCGGAAAACACCTGGTGCAAGGCGGAATCCTATTTTGCTGAATTAAAAAAACTGAAGCCGGGCGAAATTTATGTGTCGGAGGTGATCGGCCCTTATGTGG
This sequence comes from Candidatus Competibacteraceae bacterium, assembly GCA_020445005.1. GTDB lineage: Bacteria > Pseudomonadota > Gammaproteobacteria > Competibacterales > Competibacteraceae > UBA2383. Next base: position 2,244 of record JAGRHM010000582.1, read on the forward strand.
GCTCCCATCTGATCGGTCCCTACACGCCGGAAAATGCGCGCAAGAAAAATCTCCCTTTTGCACCGGAACAGGAAGCCTATGCTGGACGCGAGAACCCCGTGGGTAAACATTTCCAGGGCATCGTGCGCTGGGCAACCCCCGTGGTCGAGAACGACTCCATCATTGGCTATGTGACGCTCGCGCTGGATCACGACCATTTGATGGCGATGACCAATCACTTGTTGCCGACACCTGAGCGTTATACGCAGATCACCGACGCCGCAAATGGCAACTATGCCTTCATGTGGGATCACCAGGATCGCGCCATTGCTCATCCACGCCACCATTCATTACCCGGATTCGACCCAGCAACCGGCAAACGAGTTGTGCCCTGGCTGGAAGCATTGCTCTATGAACAATGGCAAGCGAGTGGTGAGCCGCTGGAAACCTTTTTGCGTAAGACGCCGGTTTTCGATGCGCAAAGCCGTGATAAAAAACCCGCCAAGGCGTTGACCGCCGCCGGCACGATCGGTCTAGACTGTCGCTACCTCAATTTTGCGCCGCAGTGCGTTGGCTGGCATGACCTTACCCAACATGGCGGGTCCGGCTCCTTTCTGATTCTCTGGAGCGGTGTCTGGAAGATCACCACGGCCGCGGCGATTCCCTATTTCACGGGTCAATACGGTAAAACCCCTCGCGGTTTCGGTTTTGTCACGATCGGCGCCAACATTGACGATTTTCAGTATCCCGCCGTGGTAACCGCCCGGCGGATGGATGGGAAAGCACGCGCCCTGGAAAATCGCGTCAAAGAAAGACAATCCACGATTCGGAATGTGTTGGTCGCCGCTGTCAATCGCACGAGTATGAAGCTGACCACCTCGACAGCCGTGATGATCGTGCTCGTGATCGGCATTGCGATTTGGTTAGCGTATCGGATTGCACAGCACCTCAGCGCCATCATCGAGGGTCTGAAACGAGTCGAGACCGGTGCGTACTATTATCGTTTTCCGAAGCAGACTGACGACGAATTGGGCAGACTGGCGGATTCGCTCAACGGCATGGTCCAAAACGTCGAGCAGGCCTACCGGCGACTCAACGACGCCAAGCGCGATGAGGCCCATCGCTTGGCGCAAATGATGGAGGCGCGTACCGCTGCGCTCGAACAAGCCATGACGATGGCCGAGAACGCGCGATCGCTGGTTGAATCGACGTTGGAAGCGACCGATAACGGTATCCTGGTGGTTGATCGGCAAGGCAGAATTACTCTGGTGAATCGCCGATTCAGCGAAATGTGGCGCATTCCACAAGCCTTGATCGACGCGGGAGATGACCCGGCTGTCCTTGCCTATGGGACGCAGCAGCTTGTTGACCCGCCAGCATTTTTAGAAAAAGTCCAGGCGCTCTATAACAGTCCGGAAGCCGCCTCGCGCGATAGGCTGTTCTTCAGCGATGGTCGAGTCTTTGCCCGCTTCTCGCATCCCCAGCGTATGGGAGACCAAATCATCGGTCGCGTTTGGAGCTTTCTGGATGTGACCGATCAGCACCAGGCTGAACAGCAGATCAAGGACCAGCAGCAATTCGTGATGACCCTGCTGGAGAGCCTGCCTATACCCGTGTTCTACAAAGATTCCAATGGCGTTTACATCGGCTGTAACAAAGCTTTTGAGATGTTTATCGAGAAACCACGTAGCGAGATCATTGGTAAAAGCGTTTTTGATATGGCTCCTAGAGAACTGGCCGAGCGATACCACGCCATGGATCAGAGTCTGTTCGACCAACCCGGTACGCAAACCTATGAATGGCTGGTGCGGCGAAGTGATGGCGCCATGCGCAATGTAGTGTTCCATAAAGCCACGTATTGCCGCGTCGACGGCAGCGTCATCGGTCTAATTGGCGCGATCAGTGATGTCACAGAGCAGATGGACCTGGTCAGGAAGGTCACCGAGATGCAGACAGCGCTTGAGCGACGTGCTGAATCCGCTGATTCCGCTAATCAGGCCAAAAGCGCTTTCCTGGCCAATATGTCTCATGAAATTCGCACGCCGATGAACGCGATTATCGGTATGGCGGACCTAGCCCTGAACACGCCCTTGAATGACCAGCAACGCAATTACCTTGAGAAGATCAAGACCGCGTCAGACGCACTGCTGTATGTCATCAACGACATTCTTGATTTCTCGAAGATTGAAGCCGGTAAGATGGACATGGAGGCGCTGCCTTTTGTCCTGGAAGAGGTCTTCGACCAGCTTTCCAGCGTTGTGGCGCTGCGCGCTGAAAACCAGGATATCGAACTGTCCTACGATATTGACGATGACACCCGTTTGCTGATCGGCGACGTGATGCGATTAAGTCAGGTGCTGACGAATCTGGTTACCAATGCGCTGAAGTTCTCCCAAGGCGGACAGGTGATTGTGCGGGTTGAAACGCGGAGTTTCGACGATAATCAAGTCGAACTGCGCTTTGCGGTCAGCGATGAAGGCATTGGGATGAGTGCTGAACAGCTCGGCCACCTTTTCCAGCCCTTTACCCAAGCCGATACCTCCATCACCCGCCATTATGGGGGAACGGGCCTGGGGTTGGCGATTAGTCGGCGTCTGGTCGAAATGATGGACGGACGGATCTGGGCGGAGAGTGAACCGGGCAAAGGCAGCACCTTCCATTTCACAGTGCGCTTTAAAACCTCGGGTGTGGATCGTCGTCTTGACGCCGACGCATTGGCTGGGAAGCTCGCAAAGTTCTCCCAGCAGCCGGTATTGGTGATTGACGACAGTCCGACAGCAATCCATGTTCTAACCCGTCTGCTCGGTCGACTTGGACTGACGGTCGAGTCAGTAAATCGTGGAGAAAAAGCGCTGTTGTTGCTCGATACACAGCGTGCGTACCCCTATCTTGCTTGCTTTGTCGACTGGCGCATGCCCGATCTCGATGGCGTTGAAACCATCCGGCGTTTGCGCGAGAAGATGGCGCTGCAAGGGGATAATCCGCTACCGCCCATGATCCTGGTCACTGCCTACAGCCACCAGGATGAGTTGCGCGGGATTAGCCATGAACTCGATGGTTTGTTGGCTAAACCGGTCAGTACGCGCCATGTTTATGCTGAACTGTCCCGTTGTCTGGGGATTGTCGCAAACCCACCCAAGATGGATCGACGCAAACCGGATTTGCTCCAGTGGTCACGTTTTCATGGCCTGGATATTCTTCTGGTTGAGGATGTGGAGATTAATCAGGAAATCATGAAAAGACAATTTTCCAAACGAGGATTGCCGATTCGCCTGGCTCAGAATGGCGCGGAGGCCCTGGAAGCGGTTGCGGCCCGAAAGCCCGACCTGATTCTGATGGATTGCCAAA
>JAGRHM010000583.1 GCA_020445005.1 Candidatus Competibacteraceae bacterium
TCGTCAGATGCGCCGCCTCGTAGGAGATGCCGGTGCCAATGCCGCGCGCTTCGAGGGCGGCGCGAAATTGCTGACGATCTATGGCCAACTGCTCCAGCGGCAACAATGGCGCGAACAGATTCCAACTGTGGCCAGATTCATCCCCAGGATAGCCAGGGTGCGGCAACAAACAGGGCGGGGCAGTAGGGAAGAGCCGAAAATATTCAGCGACTAACTCGCGACGCCGAGCGTTGAACGCATCCAGCCGGGCCAGTTGGCCAGAGCCGATCCGGGCGTTGACATCGGGCAGGTTGAACTTGCCGCCAGGAAAAGTGACATCACGGGTACCATCAGATAACCGGGTAATACCGTGGAAACGCAGAATTTCTACTTCACGCGCCTCGGTCTCGTCGTTCAATACTAACGCACCGCCTTCAATGGCGGTCATATTTTTATTCGGATGAAAACTGAACACGGTCAGGTCGCCGAAACTGCCGATCCGTTGTCCGCGCCAACTGGAGCCAATGGCCAAAGCCGCATCCTCAATGACCCGTAACCGATGCTGACGGGCGATGGCGTAAAGACGGTCCATATCCACCGGCAGCCCGGCAAAATGGGTCGGCATGATTGCCCGGGTATGGGAGGTAATAGCCCGCTCTACTGCGTCGAAGTCCAGATTGCGGCTGATCAATTCAACGTCGACGAATACGGGCGTCGCCCCCACTTTAGCGATCATGTTCGGCGCAGCAAAGAAGGTTTGTGAGGGCGTAATGACCTCCGCGCCGGGACCGATGCCGCACAATTGCAAAGCGACTTCTAGCGCAGACGTGGCTGAATTCAGCACCCGCACCGGCCGGCCATCCAGATAATAGGAGAGCGCCGCCTCGAATTTTTTGACTTGAGGCCCGGTCGTAATCCAGCCGGAACGCAGCACTTCGGCCACACCGGCGATGGTGTCCTCGTCTAGAGTCGGGCGGGCAAAAGGCAAATAGGGTAGTGATGACATCTCAAGATCTCGCAAGCAAAACCACGCCAATGATAATGAACCCAATACCGAGCCAGCGTCCGCCAGTCAGCGCCTCGCCGAATAGATAGCCAGCAGCTAGGGCATTGACCACATAGCCAATGGAGAGCATGGGATAGGCAATGCTCACTGGCACCCGGGACAGGGCCACAATCCATACCAGGACGCTAACGCCATAGCAGGCGAAACCGCCGAGGAAATGCGGATTAGTAGCGATGGAACCGGCGAGTGGCAAGGCGTTGGCAACGGTCGGGCTAATCACACCCAGCGTATTGGTTCCTGCTTTCAACAGTAATTGCGCAAAGGCGTTGAGCAACACGCCGGTCAGGATCAAAGCGAAACTGCCGAAGGTCATTGGCGGCTCACGATCACCCGACGCGGGTCGCGGGCCAGAAGGCGCATGGGCAGACCTTCTGCGGTGAGGTATTGATAGTTATGATGATTCATAATGGCATAACCCTTTTCCAGTGTGCGCCAGCGGGATTCCCAGCCCTCAACTTTGGCAATGCCCTTCTCCGGTTCCGCCGCCAGTCCCAGAGCAAATTCGTCGATGTATTGCACCAGGGTAACCGGGCGCTTGAGATAGAA
>JAGRHM010000584.1 GCA_020445005.1 Candidatus Competibacteraceae bacterium
CGACGAGTTCGCCGCTGACGGTGGGGATTCAAGTGAATATCCCGCTATCCTCGCCCAAGGAGCAACGCGAATTCACCCAACAGGCCCTGGCCGAAGCCACGCGCATTGATGAAGTACGCGGGCGGGCCTTGACCGACCTGGCCAAATTGCGGGAACTGGAAGCCGAGCGGGCGGCGGTTCGGGAACGGCTGGACTTTCAGAAAGCTAAAGCCGATTGGGTGCAGGAGCGCATCAAGAACGGCTACGAAGGCGAGGTCGAAAAGCTCTGGGACGCTGCCCAGAAATAGAACGTGGAAGCCGCCACCGCCAAACGCCTGGACTTGCTCATTGACGCCCAGCGCCGCCATGTCGCGCACTTTGCCGGGGAACAGTGGCAACCCTTACTGGACTACCTGAGCGGCCAACTGAAGCACTTGCCAGAGGGCTGAACATGAAAGCCATCACCGGTTTGATCGGACGCGAAGACCTGGTCGACAAGGCGCTCAAGGAAATCAAGAAAGGCCGCCATGTCCTGCTGACCGGTGCGGTTGGGGTCGGTAAATCCGCCCTTCTGGAAACGCTCCTGGAACGCCTGGAGCGGCGGCGGGCTGAGCGGATGCCGGTCGATGCCGAAGCCGATGACTTACCCCACGATGCCGAAACCGGCGACGCGCAAAATCATCACGGTCATGAGCGGACGCGGCGCACCCAGACCGTGATCCACATCGCCGACCATCAACCGAAAGCCCAGTTCGTCGACATCGCCCGCAAGCTGCTGGCAGTCGGCCTGCTCGATCCGGGGGCGCTGGAGTTGCCGGAGGAATACCGTTATCTGCCGCCCGAACTGATCGAATGGTCACGCATTCGCCGGCACGTCAACCGCTTGAGTATGCGGGATTTGACGGCGGCGATTATCCCCGCTCTGCATGATCATCACGGCAAGGTGATCATTGCCGTCGATGACCTAACGAGCCTAACGCCCACCCTGGTCGCATTCTGGCTGGCGGTGTTCGAGGTCGCCCAGGTTATCGGCTGCGCCAGTCAGAAGAAAGCCAACGTGTCCAAGCTCTGGTGGAAGATGACCGAGATCGCGATTCCGCCGCTCACGCCAGACGCCACGCGGGACATCGTCCAAGCGTACATCGCCCGGCAAGGGATGCTGATCGAATCGCCCGGCTTGTTTTTGGGGCATATCGTCAAGCAGTCCGGCGGCAATCCCCAGGCCATCGCGGACATGCTGGACGACTCGGCCAAGGAACGGCTGGTGGACAAGCGCAAGATTCGGGATATGAGACACGCCGCCGGGGTGCGCTACGTGGATTTCACCCCGGTGATGATCATTGCCCTAGCCTCGGTCGTCGGGGCGCGCTACCTGGCGATTGGCACCGGCGACACCGAACTGTACATCTTCGCCGGGATGCTGGCGGCGGTGGTGATCAGCGTTCGGGTGTTTCTGTTCAAGGGTGCAGGGAAGGCGAATTAGGCGCGTTGCTACGGTATGCTACGAGGGTTTAATCCCAGTCTCTATAAGGAGTTGACGCGATGACAGTCGATACCCTGACCACCCTGGAAATCCCGCAAGGCATTCTGGATGCCGCCCACCTGAGCGTAGCGGATCTCCGGCTGGAGCTGGCGCTGGCGCTCTATGCGCAGCAGCGGCTGTCGTTGGGCAAAGCGCGGGAACTGGCCGGCCTGTCGCTGTGGGAGTTCCGGCAATGGCTTGGCCTGCGCCGCATCGAGGCCCATTACGACACCGATGATTTGCAGGATGACCTGAACACCTTGCGCGCGCTGGGCCGGCTGGAATGACCAGGGTCATCAGCAACACCTCCCCGCTGACCAATCTTGCCGCGATTAATCAGTTTGATCTGCTGCGTCGGCTGTACGGCGAATTGTGGATCGCTGAAGCCGTCTGGCAGGAATTGAACGCGGGTGGCCAAGCATGGCCGGGGCGTGATCACGTCGCCAACGCGCCTTGGATCACGCGGCGGGCGGTGGCGAATCGTCCGCTGGTGACGGCGTTGCGGGAACACCTCGATCCTGGCGAAGCGGAAACCCTCGCGCTGGCGGTGGAATACCCGCCCGCCTGGGTGCTCATGGACGAACGGGAAGGCCGCCATACCGCGCAACGGTTGGGCATCAAAACGGTGGGTGTGGTGGGCGTATTGATCGAAGCGAAAGCGCGCGGCTTGATCCCACAGGTCGGGCCGCTGCTGGAGCAGTTGCGCCAGGAGGCGGGCTTTTTCCTCAGTGACCGCGTGATCCATGACGCCCGCGCGTTCTGCGGCGAGTGATCGTGGCAATACCCGCTTCGGTCTCTCCCCTGCCGCCCCTGCTGCTAACTGGCCTAGCCGGATTCCTGCTGCTCGGCCATGCACTGTGGGGCTGGATTCCGATTCTCGACAGCGCCAATCTGGCGTTCCATGAAGCCGGACACCCGTTGTTTGGAATCGTGTCGGACCGCCTGATGGTGTATGGCGGCACGCTGATGCAACTGCTGATGCCCGCCGCTTGCGCCTGGGAGTTCTATCGCCGGGAGCAGCGGTACAGCTTTTACGTCAGTCTGATCTGGATCGCCGAAAACCTGCTGAACATCTCCCACTACTTGGCCGATGCGCGCGCTCATCGGTTGCCGCTAGTTGGGGGATTAGACCCGGAGTATTTCCACGATTGGACGGAGATTCTCAACCGCTGGGGTCTGCTGAACCAGGACACCGCCCTGGCCTGGCTGGTGCGCCTTGGGGCCGTGGCGCTGATGGCCTGGACGGTCAAGCAGGCGTGGACGCCACCGGACGGGGAGCAGCGATGACCCTCGGCACCCATGCCGCCTTTGCCTCGGTGCTTTACCTGGGCGGTGCGACGCTGTTCGGGTACAAGCCCGACCTGATCGGCTGGCTGCTGATTGTGGTCGCCAGCGTCCTACCCGACATCGATCATCCCCCGGCCAAGATCAGGCGGCTGTTCTGGTTCGTCTCGGTGCCGCTGGAGCGCCGCTTTGGCCATCGCACCCTGACCCATAGCCTCGTCGCCCTCGGGGCGCTGGCCCTGGTGACTTATCCGCTGGCGCTGGTATTGTCAAGTTGTTGAACTGA
>JAGRHM010000585.1 GCA_020445005.1 Candidatus Competibacteraceae bacterium
GTATTCGCTGGGTTCGCTTAAAATGTTGGGTACGGTGCGAATGGGCGGCGCCGAAGGATTGTGGGCGTTGATTCAGGCGCCTGACAATGTCGTGCATCGGGTACAGAAAAATAATTACCTGGGCACGAATCATGGCAAAATCATCAATATCAGCGAGCAGCGAGTCGATCTGAAGGAAATCGTTCCGGATGGTCCCGGGCGCTGGCAGGAGCGGGAATCGTTTTTGTCGCTGACCCAATGATTGAGGGGGGAAACAATATGATAAGCAGATCCATGAGCCAAGGCCAAGGCGGCCAGCAATTGGTCGAGGGGAGGCGGCTGTCCGAGGGGGCGGCGTTGGGTTGGATTTGGGGCGTGGCGCTGTTGCTGTGCGTCGGTGGCTGGAGTGGGGCATGGGCGGCCCCGCCGGGCGCTGGGCCGCAGCCGGTTTTGGAGGGGGTGGATATCAGCCCGCTGGCGGGGAATCGTTTGCAATTGCGGTTTCGGTTGTCGGCGCGCATTGAAGCGCCGCCGAGTACGTTTACGATTAATGAGCCGGCGCGCATCGTGCTGGATTTTCTGGATACCCGTAATGGCCTGGCGGCGCGCCAGCAGCCGATTAATGTGGGGGTGGCGGAAAAGATCAGCGTGCTGGAGGGGGCGGATCGCACCCGTGCGTCGCTGAATTTGGCGCGCCTGGTGCCGTACAAGGTGGATGTGCGGGGTAATTCGGTAGTTCTGACCCTGGAAGGCGCAGGGGTCGCGACCCGGAAGACGCCGGCGCCGACGCCGACGGGTTCGGTGGCGGCGTCCGCGCCGAAGCGGACCGAAGCGCCGGTTGTGCAGGGGCCGCGCAATGTGAGCGATGTGAATTTTAAGCGCGGACCGGCTGGTCAGGGAGTGATTACAGTCAAGTTGTCCAGCAGCAGCACGACGGTGGATGTGCGCCAGGAGGGCAATCTGATCGTGGCGGATTTTCAGAATGCGCAATTGCCGCGCGGCCAGCAGCGGCGGTTGGATGTAACGGATTTCGCGACGCCGGTGACGACGATTGAGGCGGTGAATCGGGGGGAGAATGCCCGGTTGAGCATTCAGCCGATCCCGCCGTTTGAGTATCTGGCGTATCAGGCGGATGATTTGTATGTGGTTGAGGTGCGGCCGCCGCACCGGGACACCGAGGCGGAGAAGCGCGCGGCGGAGCTGGATCCGTCGAAGAAGAAGTATTCGGGCGATTTGCTGTCGTTGAATTTCCAAGACATCGAGGTGCGGGCGATTTTGCAAATCCTGGCGGATTTCACCGGGTTGAATATTGTAGTCAGCGATTCGGTGAAAGGAAATTTGACGCTGCGCTTGCAGAATGTGCCTTGGGATCAGGCGCTGGATATCATCATGCGCACCAAGGGCTTGGCCAGTCGCCAGAATGGCAATGTGATCTTTATCGCCCCGACTGAGGAAATCGCGGCGCGTGAGAAATTGGATCTGGAGTCGCGTAAGACCGTGGAGGAGCTGATTCCGCTGCAAACACAGATTTTTCAGGTCAATTATGCGAAGGCCAAGGATATTGCCGAGTTGTTGAAGAAGAAGACCGGGCAGGAGGGCCAGCAGCAGGCGATTTTATCGCCGCGCGGTTCGGTTGAGCCCTATGAGCCAACTAATACTCTGATTGTTAAGGAAATACCGAGCAAAATGGATGAGATTCGCGAGTTGATCGCGCAGTTGGATAAGCCAACCCGGCAGGTCATGATCGATTCGCGAGTGGTGATCGCCAGTGATGATTTCAGTCGGGATCTCGGTGTGCGCTTTGGTGTGACAGGCGTGAGCGCGACGGGCGATGGGCGTGTCAATACCGTGAGCGGAGGCGTAAACTCAACCGGAACCATCATCGATAGCGCTATAAATAATTTGACTAGCACTGGGCAGCCTTTCCCGGTCGCGGTGCCGCCCTTGCCTGATCGGCTTGGTGTGAATCTACCGGTCGCCGGTCCGAGCATTGCCTTCGCTATCCTGGGAGCGGATTATCTGGTCGATTTGGAACTTTCGGCGCAGCAAGTCGAAGGGAATGCGGAGATCGTTTCAAACCCGAAAGTGGTTACGGCTGATCTAAAGAAAGCCACAGTTTTGCAGGGGCGACAAATCCCTTATTCCACGGTGAGTGATTCAGGAACCAATGTTGAATTCAAGGACGCCTTCCTGAAGCTGGAAGTGACGCCGCAAATTACCCCGGATGACCGGATTCGCATGGACCTGAAGATCTCTAAGGACGATCCGGGTGAGGCTGTAGCGACTGCGACAGGACTACAGGTCAGTATCGATAAGCGTGAAGTGGAGACGCAGGTCCTGGTTAATAACGGCGAAACGGTCGTCTTGGGTGGGGTCTTCGAGCAGACGAAAACCGATAATGCTACCAAGGTGCCCTTACTCGGCGATGTGCCGTTGTTGGGTTATCTGTTTAGAACCACTGCGAATAGCACCGCCAAACGCGAACTCCTGATCTTCGTCACGCCGCAGATTTTGAAAGAGGGGGCGGTGGAGTAGTGATAGAGGCGTTCGCCTCCCCCTTTGAAAAAAGGGGGCTGAATTCGGATGTTCCAGATAAACAAATGAATACGTGTTGCGGGGAGTCAAGCCATGCGAACACTGTTAAGCGGGCTAAAAAATTTCACTGAATTATTGATGTTGATCATCCTGTTGATGGTCAGCGGGGGAGTGGGCGAAGCAATCGCCCAGGGTTTTACCAATCCAGGCGGCGGCAGCGGCGGTTTTACCGGACGGCCCCTGATTACTGTTGAACTTTATGTTAACGATACCATTACCGGCGAATCGGTCACTAGCACGCGCGTTCCGGTCAACCTGGCGGGTATGCCGGTTAATCCAAGTTTACCCTTTACCCGCACGCTGACTGCCATCGTTAAGCAGGACGGGCGGTTGTTCGCCACCAGCATTCAACTCGATTTGGCACCGACTCTGGCATCGGGCGCGCTGTTTGATCCTGAGGACCCAACGCAAGGGTTCCGTGGTTTGCCGTTGGCCGATA
>JAGRHM010000586.1 GCA_020445005.1 Candidatus Competibacteraceae bacterium
CGCTGGGACCATCCTTGGGCGTCGCGCCCTCCGGAACGTGCAAATGGACGAAGGCTTCATCGAAGAATTTGGGATCGGCCTGATACTCTTCCAAATGGGCGCTGACATAACTGTAGGCGATATTCGCCGATTCCTGCATCACTTCCCCTAATCGTCCAGTGAGTTTGAAGCCGCGATTCTTGGTGTGGACCAGACTTGCCTCGACGTTGAGCGTCGCGCCGCCCATCGCCGTCCAGGCCAAACCGGTGACCACACCGACGCCGGTCATCGGCGTCTCGACCTTGAATGGCGGCTTACCCAGATAGTGATCCAGGTCAATCCGCTTGACGCTGATGGTTTCCTCTAGGTGATTTTCGACGATTTGCACCGCGCTCTTGCGCACAATCCGCCCAAGTTGTTTTTCCAGATTGCGCACCCCGGCCTCGCGGGCATAGCCTTCGATGATTTGCTGCAGTGCTTCCTCGTCGAGCTGGATGCGGTCGCGCGCCAGTCCGCTGCGCTCCAGCAGTTTCGGCCAGAGATGGTTGCGGGCGATTTGCAGCTTCTCGGCAGTGATGTAGCCAGATAAACGGATGTTCTCCATGCGATCGAGCAATGGTGCTGGAATGGTGTCGAGCTGATTCGCTGTGCAGATGAACAGCACTTTGGACAGGTCAAAACGCACGTCCAGATAATGATCGAGAAACTCGGTGTTCTGTTCGGGGTCCAGCACTTCCAGCAACGCCGATGCCGGGTCGCCATGATACGACGCGCCGATCTTGTCGATCTCGTCCAGCATGATCACCGGGTTGGCAGTCTTGGCGTCGCGAATGGCCTGAATGAATTTGCCCGGCAATGCGCCGATATAGGTGCGGCGATGGCCCTTGATTTCCGCCTCATCGCGCATTCCGCCCAGACTGAGCCGGTAGAACTGGCGATCTAGGGCGGCGGCCACCGAGCGGCCAATGGAAGTTTTACCTACGCCCGGTGGGCCGACCAGCAGAATGATCGAACCGCCGACCTGACCTTTCAGTGCGCCCACCGCCAGGAATTCGATGATCCGGTCTTTTACGTCGGCTAGTCCGTCATGATCGCGATCCAGCACTTCACGAGCGTGCTTGAGATCCAGATTGTCGGTGGAGTAAATCCCCCACGGCAAATCGGTCATCACATCCAGATAGTTACGGGTAACGGCGTACTCGGGAGAACCGGTTTCCAGGATCGATAGCTTGTCCAGTTCCTCGTCAATGCGTTTTTTGGCCGCCTCGGGAACCTTGCGGGTTTCCAACCGCTCGCGGAAGCGGTCGACATCGGCGGTGCGGTCGTCCTTGGCGATGCCCAGTTCCTGCTGAATCGCCTTGAGCTGCTCGCGCAGGAAGAACTTGCGCTGATGTTCGCTCATCTTGTCTTCGACCTGCTTGCGGATTTTGGTTTGCAGTTGCGCGACTTCCAGTTCTTTCTTGATCAGCACGATGACCTTTTTCAACCGCTCCAGAACCGGCGCCGTGGCCAGGATTTCCTGCAATTCCTCTTTGCTGGCGGTCGTCAGACTGGCGGCGAAATCAGCCAGCGGCGAAGGGTCATTCGTGTTGAAGCGATTGAGGAAGAACTTGAGTTCCTCAGAGTACAACGGGTTAAGCGGAATCAGCTCCTTGAGAGTGTTGATCACCGCCAGGGAATAGGCGCGCAATTCATCGGGACCGGCATGTTCGGCATCCTCGTCCAGGTACTCAACCTGCACATGATAGGGCGGTTGGATCGACAGCCAACGCTCGATGCGGAAGCGCCGCAGACCTTGGGCAATGAATTGTAAACGCCCCTCGTTGCGCGCCAACTGATGCATCCGGGCGGCGGTGCCCACCGGATGAAAGTCGTCGGGATGGGCATTTTCGGCGCTGTCCGGTTTGACCAGGATCAGACCGATCACGCGCTGGTCGCGATTGGCGGCAGCCTCAATGGTCGGCAACCAGGGTTCTTCGTTCAGCAGCAGGGGCAGAGCCTGCGCTGGAAAGAAGGGCCGCTCGGACAGCGGTAACAGGTACAAGGTATTCGGCAGAATGTCGACGGCAGGAACGATATGATTAGCGGACGCCTCGGAGGCGTCGTTGTCATCGTGTACGACTTCCGCTTCGATGGCTTCGTGGTCGGTCATGATTTTCACGCGGCGGTAAAGGAGATTGTTCTTTTAAATGCGGGCAAGGCAGCGGATTGTCAAGGGCATCTATACTTTCATCGAAGCACCTCCCGTTGAAATCAACAAACTTGATTCCCGGTCCGCGCCCATGTACTCCTCTACCGCCAACATCCGCGCCCTAATGGCCGATTTTCAGGTCGCCGACCTGATGCTGCGTTACAGCAGTTTCGTTCTTCGCCTGTATAACTTGTGCAAGACGCTGGGTTTCACTCTTGGCAAGATCATGCCGTCACGAGCATTTTGTTCCGATGAGAATCAGGGCTATCCAATTATTCTCATCAGCAAACACTTTGGGGTGTTTCCCTTCAATCACGGTCAGGTCGGCGGTATTGTCGCTACTGATCGTCATGCACCCCACGCCGAGCATGGGCAGGATATGGTGATTATTCACGCCAGTCATGTGGGTTATGACCCCGAGCGCCGGGTGTTTGGCGTTTACCGCCGGATTCAGAGCGAAGATCAGCATTTGACCACCAGTTGGGGAAGATTGAAGCGGTGCTGCGCTGGTATCAGGATGAGCTGGAGGGGCGTAGTCATCTGGAGCAAAACCTGTTCGACCCGATGGCCTGGATCGTCACCGCGCCGCATCCGTTGCTGACAGCGGCCCAGGTGAATATGCAGGTGGAATTTGATCACACCTTCCGCACCATCGTCTGGGAGCATGGCTATCAGGGCAAACGGGTTTTATATATTTCGGGGCTGCACATTGACATTTCCCCCCAGGCTGGGCAGCGCTTCCCCCTGACCAAGTTCGTACCGTGGGCGGCGTTCGTGCAGCAACCCAATGGTCGCCATTACACTCTGGAACAGACGGAATTGTTCGAGCAATTACGCGAAGGCACTGGGCTCAAACCACTG
>JAGRHM010000587.1 GCA_020445005.1 Candidatus Competibacteraceae bacterium
TGCGGCGAATTCACCTTGATCTGGACGCCTACGAGGAAAATTCGACTGAATCGGGGCTGCTGGAAATGCTGGTGGATGCCGTTGAGCAAGTCCGCAGCCCGTTGCTGGCGTTGGAACATCGGGAAGCCGTTACCCTGCTCGATGAAATGCGCACAGCAACCCTGGAGCGGGTGAAAGACGCCTCTACACCGCTGGATCTGCCGCTGCTGCGCCGGGCGACCGAACGTTTAACAGATTATCTTGAAGCCTACCTGTCGCCGGGCAGCCGACAGGCGAATTCCGGATTACTGGTGGAAACGGTGGCGGCTCTGCGTCAAGCGCGCCAGCACCGTCTTCCACAGGATAACCCACCTGCCTCTTCGCAGGATGATTCGCTGGAGTCTTCGATGGATCTGTACGATGTGCGTGATATTTTGGCGCGGCTCCAGCAGACGGTCACCGACAAGCTGGAGCCAGCTGCGGATCAGCCAGCGTCCTGGGAGGCGCTACGGGATGATCTGTCTCTTCTTCATCAATTGTTTATCGAACGGAATTGGCCACGCGCCACAGATGTGCTGGACCGGTTAAATCGGATTGTTGTGGTGCTCGCTAATGGCGCTGCCGAGCATTACGGCTTGCTAGTCAATGATGTTTGCGCCGAGATTCTGGTTGGATTTAGTTACTCGCTGGAGTCCTTGATGCAGGACGCACCAGGGTCAGCGGCGATTCTAAACAACGCGCAAGCTCAGTTGACGCAACTGGATACTCTGTTGCGGTTGCCGACTGATCTGCAGGCCCCACTCCCGTCTGCTTTGCAACCAAGGACTGTAGAAACGCCTGGCGCTCCTGAACCGCTCACTTCGTTGCCAGAGCTTGACGTGAATCTGCCCGGGTTACCGGAATCCGTGGTTGACGCTACCGAGTCGCAGTCTCAGCCGACATTTGATATTCAATTGGTGGATTTGGATCTTTCGATGGAGTTATCGGCGATTGATGCTGAATCAAACAATGGACATGGAAAAACCGACGAAGCCAGTGTGGAGGACTTGATCAACCTGATTGGGCTGGCTGACACCGATCCCGAGTTTGTAGAGGTCTTTTTGGAGGAAGCTCGGGGTGAACTGGAGGCAATTCGCAAGCAACTCGGACTCTGGCGGGCGGATTTGACCGATCACCAGCCGCTTACCACTATCCGCCGGGCGTTCCACACCCTCAAGGGTAGCGGACGCATGGTCAACGCGATAGTGATCGGTGATTTTGCCTGGGAGCTGGAGAATTTGCTCAACCATGTACTGGATGGCAGTCTGGCCGTCAGTCTGGAGATTGTCGACGCCACCGCCGCGGCAGTTGGAATCCTGGCGCCGTTGGTAGGAGAGATCCCATTGGGCGGCGATGAACTGGATGCGTTGGCGGCGCTGGCGACGCGCGTAAAGGCTCTGGCGCGGGTTGAACCCGCCGTTGCGCGCCCTGCGCCGATCCCCACGCCAGCCGAGCCAGTATCCCGGAAAATACCTTCTGTCCGGGTCATTGCTCCGGAAATCGATCCGGAATTTATCGAGGTGTTTCTCGAAGAAGCGCGTGGCGAATTGGAGGCAATTCGTCGGCAACTTCCTGCCTGGCAAAAGAATTTGGAAGATCGCCAAGTATTAACCACCCTGCGCCGGGCATTTCACACCCTCAAGGGCAGCGGGCGGGTAGTCGGTGCAACGATGCTAGGCGATTTTGCCTGGTGTTTCGAGAATCTACTCAATCATGTGATTAACGGAACGCAGATCGCCACGCCGGCCATGATCGAATTGTTTGAAGAGGCAGTCGCTGCGCTTGAGGCTTTAGTTGGCGAGGCCACCGTTGCCGATGAAGCGTTGTTGTTGCTGCCGGGACTGACCACGCGCGCCGAAGCGCTGATGAAGGAACTGCCGGTCAGCGCGCCTGTTGCGGCGCTTCCCGAGACGGAAAAAGCCGAAGAGCAACCTTCTGCAGCCGTTATACCCGCGCCGGCAGCGGTTTCGCCGCCCACGCCGGAAGTGGCTCCTCCAGTCCCGGTGGTGATTCCGCCGCCCACGGTCAGTGAAGCTCCTCCCCCTGTGGAAATTTCCCCGCCGCCGGAAGCTCCCACGCCCACTCCAGAACCTGCAGCCGCCGTGGATCTCGAATTGGCGCGGGTTTTTCAATACGAAGCCACCGAAATTCTCGACGCCAGCGACGCCATTTTGCAGCAGTTGAGCGACGAACCTGACAATACCATCTTATTGAACAACTTGCGTCGGGGCATGCATACGCTCAAGGGCAG